>JASEFT010000033.1 GCA_030018475.1 Candidatus Thermoplasmatota archaeon | reverse complement strand
CCCGTGAAGGGCTTTTCTTTTTTCTAAAAAGAAAAGGGCTTCAGGGAAAGAAAAAGAAAACTGAAGGGAAGAGGGTAGAGGGAGAAACCGCAGGTGTCTCTTCTTAGAGAAAAAAGAAAAAAACCCCATGTTTTTCTTTTCCTGTGAAGGGCTTTCCTTTTTTCTAAAAAGAAAAGGGCTTCAGGGAAAAAAAACTGAATAGGAGTAGGTCGAGGGTTCAATCCCCTCTGGCGGCTTCGGTAGGAAAAAAAATTGAGATTAGAACTTGCAGCACTTTGCTTAATAGTAATATTACTCTGGGGCTTGTGGGCTTTTCTATATAAGCTTGGAGCTGAAAAGCTCAATTTAATACAAGCTCTCTTTTGCGCATGTGTAGTAGGAGCTATCTGCAGTGTCTGTATTGCTGGGTTTTTGATATTTAAAAGTGACGCTTTACAAACTGGCGATTTGAAAAGTTATGCAATTATAGCGCTTGCTACAGTTTTTGGCGCACTAGGCACAATAATCTGGTATCTTTCTATCTATAAATATCAGGCGAGCATCGTAGTGCCTTTTACAGCGCTATATCCTCTAGTAACAGTATTATTAGGAATATTTATACTGAGAGAGCATATTCAGCCTATAAATGCTATCGGAATTTTATTAGCATTAATTGCTTGCTTTCTGCTATCACTTTGACAACGTAATAAATATTATTCTGCTTTCAGGAATCTTCTCAGTAGAATCAAATCAGCCGGGGAGGCTTTGATTTTTACTCTGCCCGTAGCGTAAGCTTTGAAAGGTGAGAGCTCTTTATTAAGTAATTTTCCTAAAGTTTCGCTATCTGAGATAATTTGGATGTCTGGCTGCTCTAAATCACAACTACTAAAATTTATTATTTCGCTGTTTTGGATTACAAAACTATATCTCTTTTCTTCTTCTAATTCAACTACAACTTTTCTTGTTAGCCCTCTAAGCACTTCTTTTAGTTTATCGTCGGCTTTGACCCCTTCGTTAAATTTATTAATCGCAGCTCTAAACAAGTGTTCCAAGTCAGTCATTTTGAACTCAATCTTTTAACAGTTTTCCAAAATTTTCTTATATATGGGGACTCCTTTTTATCTTTTAGCAAGCGAGTGACAAACTCAATAGTTCTTCTATCACTTGGATAACCACTCCCTATTACTGTGTTAAGCTCTTGCTCTATCTTCTTTATCTCGTTATCTCTTATAACTTTTGCTAGTATAGAAGCGCCAGACACTATTATATAAAGCTCGTCTGCTTTATGCTTCGAAATAATATTCAAATTAAAATCTAGTTTAGATAGTAGCTGAGTTGCAAACCTTTCTTCGTTTACATCCACTGAGTCTACGTAAGCAATTTCAGGCTTGAGTCTTTTAATAATTTCTGCAAAACAGTTGACTTCTATATCATTAAGAGTTGCAAATTCCATTTTAATATTAAGTTCTTGCGCAGTTATAACAATAATTTCATAATTTGCAATTTTTTTAATTTCCTCTGCTAGCTTTTCCCTTTTTGCAGGAGTATGCCTTTTAGAATCTTTAACGCCGAGCGCTGTTAATTTATCAATATCTCTGTCGTCTAAAGCAATACCTGCTATTACAATCGGCCCTATAACTGGCCCTCTACCAGCTTCGTCAATACCACAAATTATAGTCATAATATCTCCTTTGCCAAAATAAATCTGCACACTTAAATATTTACTGCATGCTCCCGAAAACTAAAAATATCAGCTATGCAATATAAAATAAAAATAAAAAATGGGTTTGATAACTAGGCTTTTGAAGGCAGGCTTGAAAATTTCTAAAAAATCACTGCTTACAGGCAGTAGTGTTATAGGGCGCTTTTCTGCTAATATCGACAATCCGTTACTTAAAAAAATTTTAAATCTCGGTATTGATTTGAGTACAAGGAGTGGTGTAAAAACAGCTCTCGCCTTAGCTAATGAAGATACAAGTCTAGCTGACGAGCTCTATATAGAGCTGAGAAATGCTCTCAATAGAGAAGGTTTCAAGAAAGTACCTTTTAATAAAAGAGCGCTCTTTTTACCGCAATGTTTGAGAAGCGCAGAGCACTGCAAAGCAGAGCTTAGTGATGAGGGCTATGTTTGCAAAGAATGCGGCTCTTGTACTGCTTATACACTAAAAAAAGAAGCTGAGAAGCTTGGTTATAAAGTTTTTATTATACCTGGCGGAAGTATGGTAATGAATATACTAAAAAATAACTCTGTAGAAGCTGTGCTCGGTGTTGCATGTAAGTTAGAACTCTGCCAAGGGGCTGAAAGATTAGCCTCTACTTCGATATGGGCGCAGGGCGTACCGCTTTTGCGAGACGGCTGCAAAAATACAAGTGTAGATGTAGAAAAAGTTTTAACTGTGATTAGAATGAGGTAGCGCTCTTTTCTTTTATAGAATTTATAGTAATTAACTCTTAGAAAATGTTTGAAATCCTTTACAAAGATTGTATTGCAAGAATAGGTAAGCTGAATGATAAACTCATTGTTCCAAACATACTTTTTATTTCGTCAAAAAGATTTAAAGAATTTGAAGGCTCCGAGGCGCTACTTGCAAATGAAGAAATAAAAAGCGATAAATTCAGTATCTTAGATTCAGGAAGTAAATTTTATCCTCAGAAATTGAAAAATCAAGAATACATAATTCCGCCTGATATACCTTACCCTTTAAGTTGTAGCGAGCTTTTAGAAAATTATTGTGATGAAAAAATATGTTTAGTTCAAGATTTAGCTAAATTAGACAAAAATAAAAAAGCTGAAATTTACGTAGTTGCAAACTCAATAGAACTTTTCAAAAGCCCTAAAAGGTTTGTTGCTACAATTACTAATCTCAGGGATAAAATAGGCTATCAAAAAATTATCTACACTCCAAGTATTGGGTTGCCAAATCAGTATGCGCTCCTATTCTATCTGAGTGTGGATTTAATAGATAGTCTGCAGTTAGTTCTAAGCTCCAGAGAAAATTATTTTTTAACTCCTGAGGGTAAGACAAACATTGAAGAGCTCGAAGAGTCAATATGTAATTGCAAATACTGTTTTGAGAACGACCTTCTACAGCATAATTATAATATTGCCCTTTTGGAACTTAAAAAAATCCGGAGCGAAATAAGGGCTGGTAAATTAAGAGAGCTTGTAGAATTAAGAATAAGGAGTGACCCCGCCCTTGTCGCTATTTTACGCGAGCTTGATTACAGATATTATGATTTTCAAGAGCCTTACTTCCCAATTACTAAAAAATCTTTAACAGTGACTAGTAGAGAATCCTTTTTTAGACCTGATATTTTAAGATGGTATAAACGGTTAAAGGAACGCTATAAAAAGCCTGAAAGCTCTAAAATTTTGTTGCTACTGCCATGCTCTGCAAAAAAGCCTTACTCACAGTCTAAATCGCATAAAATTTTCAAGAGCGCTATCAGGGTAAAGAACTATGCTGTAGTGCATGAAGTTATTGTTACCTCGCCTTTAGGTATTGTACCTCGCGAACTGGAGCTTTTTTATCCTGCACAACACTATGATATACCGGTTAGTGGCGATTGGGAAGAGTATGAGATCAAAATTGTTAATGAATTGTTGCAGTGGCTTGTAAAGAATAATCATTACGATGTAATAGTCGATCACACTGGTTATCACTTTATAGATTTAGAAGCAATTAAAACATGTATTCTAAAGCCTACATCTAAAGAATCGCTTTCAAGGCTATCGAATGTACTTACTGAGCTTTGCGCTAAATATGAAAATATAGCTCAAGATACTTGCGCAACTGACAATATGCTCACAAGAGCTTGCTTCCAGTTTGGTAAACCAGTTGGTGATAAGCTCGTTGCTAACTGCAAAATTCTAGGTAAATATCCCAACTTAAAGTTGATTAAAGGCGACGAGCAGATTGGTATATTGACTGGCGAACGAGGACTTATTTCGCTTACTCTAGAAGGTGCTAAAATATTAGCTGATGAAAATAGTTACTTAGTTAAAATTGACGACTTCGTTCCTAAAGGCAATATTTTTGCAGGTGGCGTCATTGATGCAACTTCAGAAATAAGGATTGGAGACGATGTAGCTGCTGTGTTCAAAAACGAGCTTAGAGCTGTAGGTGTTGCAACAATGAGCGCTAAAGAGATGGTGGAAAGTAACAGAGGTATTGCCGTAAAAGTGAGAGCTAGTGTGAGAAAATGATCGCCGATAGAATCAAAATGCTAAGGGGAGCAAACCCTAAAAAATCCTCTACCCATTACGTGAGATGCTTTACTGAAAGAGATGTTCTGGATGGTAAAGTTGTAGATACGTTAGTAATAATTTTAAGAACGCGTGGCTGCAAATGGGCTTTGCAGAGTGGCTGTAGCATGTGCGGATATATTAATGAAGCTGCTCAAGTAGACGTAAGCGATGAAAATTTGCTGTTGCAGGTAGAAGGAGCTATGAGAAACTACAGGAACGAGAAAATTGTAAAAATATATACCTCAGGCAGTTTTTTGGATACTGATGAAATTTCCGAAAATGCGCAAACTAAAATTTTAGAATTCGTTAGTAGAGCTGAAAAAGTGGTTATAGAATCAAGGCCTGAGTTTGTAAATAAAGAGCATTTAAGTAAGTTAATTAAGAAATGCAACTTAGAAATTGCTCTGGGATTAGAATCTTCAAATCCTCTAATTCTGGAAAAATCTATAAACAAGGGTCTTAAGTTGGAAGATTATGTAAGGGCTGCGAAAATTATTAACGAATTAGGAATTAAGTTGAGAACTTATATTTTAATCAAGCCCCCTTTTATTACAGAAGAAGAAGCTATAGTTGACGCAGTAAATTCTGCAAAATTCGCTAGTAAATATTCGCAAACACTTTCTTTTAACCCGGTAAATATTCAAAAAAACACTCTTGTAGAATATTTATGGAAAAGGAAAGAATATAGACCGCCGTGGCTGTGGTCTGTACTGGAAGTTTTGAAAGAGAGCAAGACGGAGGTAAAAGGATGGTTAATTTGCTCGCCGACTGGCGGAGGCAGTGCAAGAGGCGCTCATAACTGCGGTAAATGTGATTCTGCAATTTTAAGAGCGACAAGAGAATTCTCACTAACCCAAAATACTAACGTATTCGATAATTTGAGTTGCGATTGCAAACAAAGATGGCTTGACATGCTCGAACTAGAAGGTTTCGCGCAAGGCCCTATAATATAACTCCTGCAGTTATGAAAACTTTTAAACACAGAAGAAATATTTATCTTTACTTAGCAATATACAGAAGCAATGCCTGAAGAAGAGCCCAAACTCAGTCCTAAAATAGTAAAATATTTCTATGCCGCTGTTTTGACAGTAGGATTGGTATTCTATATAAGCTGGGGAATATTATTTGGTAAATGGCTTGACCCTGGAGTTTATGCAGTTACTGTTGTGCTCGTTGGCTTTGGAATTGTAGGAATATTGCATTATTCACATTTAGAGACCGAAAAGCTCAAATAAACCAAGCGTTACAGCAAGTAAAAACAAAAAAATTGCAAATGCTACTCTTACATTTCTCTCTTTTGCTTTTGTAGTAAATCTTGCACCCAACTGTGCACCGAAAATAGAGCACGAAATTATTAGAAGCATCAATGCAATATCCACATGACCGAGTAGATAGTGTTCTATAGAGCCTGGAATTGCCTGCAACGAAATAAACATTAAACTTGTACCTATTGCTTGCTTAATTGAAATTTTAAAAATTATTACAAGCAGGGGCACAACGATGATACCGCCGCCTATACCAAGGAATCCTGCTAAAAAACCTGCAAAAGCGCCCAGTGCAAAAAGAATAATTACCGTATTGAATGAAAATTGTATTGAGCCATGCTTTTCTACCCTTCCTTCCTTAGAAAATAAAAATTTTAGTGCTATAAGAGCTAATACTGCTGCAAAGATAAGCATTATCTGCGGGCTTGTAAAATAATAAGTTACTTTTGCACCTAATAAACACATTAAAGAGCCTGCAACCGCGCATAAAATTGAAGCTTTGTAAATAATAAATTTTTTTCTAGCGTATACAAAAGCGCCTGAAATTGCAGTAGAAATAGCAGCTGGTAGAGAAGTACCTATTGCCACAAGCCCTGAGATGTTTAAAAACAGTCTTGCTAAAGGCGTTATTACTATGCCACCGCCAATACCGAAAGAGCCTGAGCATAAGCCTGCAAACAAGCCGATAAATATTGATATCAGCACAAAATTTAAGCTCATGGCTTGAGCTCTTCAAGCTCTTTTCTGACTCTTTTAATATATTTTTTAGCGCCAACTTCTTCAAAATGAATCAAAGCCTTTCTTAAATAATCTTCAGCTTTAGCAAACTCTTTTTCCTCTTTGTACATAAGAGCATATTCGTAGCAAGCAACACCTAAATCAAAAGGTGCTTTTAACTCTTCAAATAGCTTCAAGCTCCTTTCGAAATGCTCTTGAGCTTTACCTCTCTCTTTTTTAATCTTATAAATATTGCCGTAATGAACGTAAGTTTGAGCAATCATATATTTTTCGCCGAGCTTTTCAAAAATTTCCATTGCCTCACTGCAATATTTCATAGCCTTTTCAGGATTGCTCTTAGCATAAAGTTCAGCTGCGTTGCTAAGCCCGTAAGCATAAGGTCTCATAAAGCCGATTTTTTTAGAAATTTCTGCACATTTTTCGTAGCATTGTAACGCACTATCAATATTTTCTTGCTCGTAGTAAATAGTACCTAAATTATTATAAGTTCTTGCAAGTTCGTAAAGCTCGTTTAACTTATCTAAAGTCTCAAGACTTTCTTTGGTATATTTAGCTGCAAGCTCAAGTTCTCCTTGGACTTTATATACAAGTCCCAAATCTACGTACACAGAAGCTACAAACGATTTAGCGCCGAGCACCTTCGCCAACTCTATACTATTCTTGTAATGCTCTACCGCCTTCTCGTAATCGCCTTTCCTTCTGTATACAAGTCCAAGCCCGCGCTGAGCTTCTGCTAAGCCTTGAAGGTCTTTGAGCTTCTCGAAAATATCCAAAGACAATTTATAAGCTTCGAATGCCTCATCCCACTGGCTTCTGTTAGAATAAATTTCTGCAATTTTCATATATGAAGATGCTCTTAAGTTATGCTCTCCTAACTCAACACACAAACTCGAAAGCTCGTTTGCATATCTTAGCGCTTCTTCCCACCTACCTGCAATAATACTTACTTCGCATAGTTTATTTAATAATGTTAGCGGCTCCGATTTTTTGTCAGGCAAGTTCTTTAAAGCTCTCAGTGCAAGCTCGTAGTACTTAATTGATTCTACTAGCGAAAGTAATTTTCTTGCCTTATCGCCAGCGTTAAGCCCATAAAAATATGCTTTGTCATGTACTTTGCCTTCTGAAAAATGGTGTGCTAGCATAGGGGCTACGCGATCAAGTTCTTTAGAATAAAGCTCTTCGGCTGCGAATCCAAGCTTTTTATGAATTATCGCTCTTTTAAATTTTGGTATTCCTTTGTAAATAGATTCTTGCGTTACACCATGGTCGAATTTTAACCACTCGTTTTCTTCTTTTAGCAACCCAGAATTTAGTATTTTTTCAAGTATATCTGCGAGCTTTTCTTCGTCGTATCCTAAAGCTTTCTGCAATATAGAAAAACAAAACTCAGTACCTGCAACAGAAGAGTATCTCAACACTTCTTTAGATTCTTCATCTAAACTACTAACTCTATAGAAAACAGCTTCTCTAATAGTTTTAGGCAGCTCTAAAGCAGTAATATCTTTTAATTTCCAAGTCGCTTCTTCTTTATAAATTATACCGTCTGCTACAAGAGCCTTCAAAATTTCTTGAATAATGAAAGGATTACCTCCTGCTTTCTCACCCACTACTTCCATAAATTCTTGCGGGAAATTGTTTTTGGGAAATATAGTTGCTACGAGCTTGCTTAAATTATTGTAATCGAAATGATCTAGGGCAAGCTCAATAGCAGAAGTGTCTTTCTTTATTAGGTGAACTGTATTGACTAATTGGCTGTTTCTCTCTAGCTCTTCGCTACGATATGCGCAGCACAGCATTACATTAGCATGAGCAATATTTCTAGCTAAATAGTGTAGTAATTCAAGCGAAGCGTTGTCTGCAAGTTCAAGTCTATCTAGAAATATAATTACAGGTTGCTTTTGCGCTAAATTCAAGCAAGTTCTCAAAACGGTTTCGAAAATTTCTAGCTTTTTACTCTCTATAATGCCAGGGTCTTTAAACTCAGGAACGTACCTTTTCTCTATAAGCTCTTTTACGTTCGCTTCTATACCTTTAATTTTGGAAACATTGCCATCCCAGTCAGCTAAAATTTTACCGTACTGAGTCTCAATATTACGTAGCGCGCTTATCATATCGTTTCTAATAGCAGGGAGCTCTTTCCCCGCAACTACGCATGCAATGAACACATTAGCTCCGTGCTCTAGCAGTATTGCTGTCTTGCCGTATTCTAACTTTTCTAGCCCTTTAGCTTTCTCTCTAAAAGACTGCGCCACAAAATCTTGAATCGCTGTGAGCATTCCTCCAACAACTTCTCTATCTATAAGAGCTTCTTTTTTAGAAACATGCGCCAGTAGTAAGCCTGCAGTATTAATTAAAAAAACTTCTTCTATACAGGTAACTTCTTCAGTAGGCAGTAAGCTCTCAATAATGTTTGAAAAAGCTTCTGTAAAAGGTTCGTAAGGCGTTAGCACAGGGGCTCTACACTCAGCTGCTAAAAAAAGGGCGCCCTTTCTTATAGCTACTTCCTTTAACTGCTCTACAAGAGCTGTCTTGCCTATACCTGCTTCGCCAGTAATAAATACAGTATTACCTAAACCTCGAGCTGATTTTTCAAAGCATTTAATAAGCTCTTCTACTTGAGCTTCCCTATCTACAAATTTGATTGCAAGCATTATTTATCAATTGGCTTTGAATATTAAATATTTATATATGTATAAATACTTCTAAATCTATTTTGCTACATGGCGCAAGATGCAGAGCTTTGGTGCGAGAGTGCGAAGAGGCTTGCTAAGCAAAAGAAGTATGAAGAAGCTATAATGCATTTCAATCGCGCTATTGCTTTAAAACCTAAATATAAAGAAGCTTATTACGAAAAAGGCAATGTTTTACTGCTGCTAGGCAAATCTGATGAGGCTCTAGATTGCTTTAATAGCGCTGTGCTAATAGATACTAGCTATGTAGAAGCATGGCGTAATAAAGAGGCAGTGCATTTAGTCAGGGGTGATTACGACGAAGCTATAAAATGTGCTGACCAAATCATAGCGCTAGCGCCTGACGATTATAAGCTCTGGCTAGATAAAGGCTCTTTGCTTCTAAGATTGCATAGATTTAGAGAATCTGTAGAATGCTTCGATAAAGTATTAGCACTAAAACCAAACTTTCAAGAAGCCATTGCAAAGAAGCAAGAAGCTCTTCAGCATATTGAAAAAGTAGTAGTTAAAGAAGTAAAAAGAGTTGTTAAAAAAGTATGCCTTCTCGGCGATCCTAGTGTTGGCAAGACTTCGCTTATTCGCAGATATGTTTACGATGTGTTTGATGATAAATATCTATCTACGATAGGTGCTAAAATAACGAAAAAAGTTTTGACTTTAAAGTATCAAGATGCTCCTGATATTGTGCTTACATTGATGCTCTGGGATATTGCAGGTCAGGAAGATTTTAGGAGCGTGCACAGTACTTATTTCCAAGGTGCCGATGGTGCATTAATTGTATGCGATATTACGAAAAAAGAGACCTTGAAAAATATTGATAACTGGGTAGAGGCTCTGCTTAAAGTAACAGATAAAATTCCTATAGTGATTGTGGGCAATAAAGCGGATATGGTAATTCAGGCGGTAGTAACAGAAAAAGATTTAGCTGAAGCAGGCAAGAGGTGCAATTGTAATTATTTATTTACAAGTGCTAAAACCGGTAAAAACGTAGAAGAAGCTTTTTCTACTTTGAGTAAAGAGCTAATTGCTAGCGCTTAGAGAGCTGTTTTTTCCAAGCATTTGCTATTAAATATTGTATTGTTTTAGCAGCCAATATTGAGGTAATTCCATTATTGTCGTAAGGAGGACATACCTCAACAAGGTCGAAGCCTACAAGTTTTGGCGCTAGTAGCTGTATGCATTCTAAAATATCATTTAAGTGTAATCCTAGAGGCTCAGGGTTGCTAACTCCTGGAGCATAGGAAGGGTCTAGAACATCAAAATCAAGTGAAAGATAAAACTGCGAAACATTTTTCAAAAGTTTAGGAACACCTCTGCGCTTAACTTCAGAAACTGTGTAGTAGCGAAATTTAATTTTATCAGCTTCTTCTTTCTCTCCTTTAGATAGAGACCTCACCCCGAGCAGTTGAATTCTATTATTACCAACAATTTCGTACAATCTTTTAGTAACGCAGGCATGAGAATTCCTAAAGCCAATGTACTCATCTCTAAAATCTAAATGCGCATCTAAAATTACCACAGAAAGCTCTTTGAATTGCTTTTTAAAAGCTCTTACAGCTGCTATTGTTAAAGTATGCTCACCGCCAATCAGGATAGGCATCTTCTGCGCTTTTATTATCGATTCGATTTCTGGCTCTAACGATTTTAAAAGTTCTTCTGGAGTACCATATTCTTCTAAATTACCTAAGTCGCAAAGTGGCAACTCGCTTAAATCAATATCGCAATCTAAAATGTAAGATTCGAAATTATGAGAGGCTTCACGTATTGCGTTAGGCGCTAGTTTAGAGCCTGCTCTAAAAGAAGAAGTGGTATCGAAAG
Organism: Candidatus Thermoplasmatota archaeon; assembly: GCA_030018475.1. Classification (NCBI taxonomy): domain Archaea; kingdom Methanobacteriati; phylum Thermoplasmatota; species Thermoplasmatota archaeon. The sequence goes on along the minus strand of JASEFT010000033.1, from coordinate 2,952 downwards.
GCACTCCTAGAATTACAATTTTAGCTTTTTGATATTCTTTATTACAATCTGCAAATTTTAAAGTTCTCATTTTATTTTTATTTTCGTGCCTATTACAGGCTTGCCCTCAATAGCTTCTTTCAGCCTATTCTTAATATTACCGTTTATTGCAATAGTTTTAGTATGCCGTGCTAGCTCTAGACTTATACGCATTTTTTCGTAAGCGCCACCTGTAACATCTGGAATTTTAGAATTTGGTTTTACTGCTGTTACAAGCTCCTTAGTAAGCTCCGGTATTAATTTACTGCTCTTAGGCTCTCCACTATAAAACCCATCTACATCCATTAAAAAAATTGCTTTTTCAAACTTGAATTTCTTTGCAAGCTCTAGCATTAGCAGATCGCCGGAGCATATGCAAAAGCCGAGCTTTTCATCTAATACAACATCTCCAAAAGTTACAGGTGTTAAGCCTGCTCGAATATAATCTCTAAAAATTTCATCGTTGAAATATTTTATTTTTTTGTTTTCGCATTTCACTATCATGCTAGGAGGTACACTTACTGGGTTAAGACCTGCACTGCTCAAGCATTTGGTTACTTTAAGATTAAGAGTTCTTACATCGTATTGCACTTCAGCTATACCTGCACGAAATTTTGAAATATTTTTTTTAGTGATAGAGTCAAGGTTATACCGCTTCGCTTTTATATGCCCAAAAGAGCCTGCGCCATGCACAATAATATATTTTCGAGCGCTTTCTTTTAACTCTTTCGCTAATCTCATGGTAGTAGCTTCTCTGAATTCATATAATTTCGTTTTATCGGTGATTACACTTCCGCCGAGCTTTATAAGGTATACCATTATTTTTTAATCTACCTCTGAGGCTCTATAATTACCTTTATAGAGTTTTGAGCTTTATAAACCAACTCAAAGCCTTTAGCAGTTTCTGCCATACTTAGTTTGTGCGTGATAAGGTCTTTTACTTCTATTTTTTTTGTAGAAATTATCTGTATCGCTTCTATAATATCTTGTGGAGCTGCTGCGTAAGAATGCATTACTGTTATTTGATCATGCCAAACATCCCAAAGACTAAGCTGAATTGTAATCCTAGGCTCTGTGGGCGCAAAGAATAGCACAATACCTCCGCGATCAGCGCATTTTAACGCTTGCTCAATTGCTGACATTGCTGAGGTACAGACTATTACCCTATCCGCAAGCTCATTCTCGTTAGCTTCGCGCACTCTTTTAGAAACATCCTCTTTAGCATTGATTACTGCATCAGCATCTGCTCTTAGAGCAGCCTTCAGTCTGTAATCGTTTATATCAGTTGCAACTATTTTTTTAGCGCCCAGCGCTCTAGCTAACTTAATATTCAAAAGCCCTGCAATACCGCTTCCTAGCACAAGCACAGATTGGTTTTTCTCTACTTTTGCTATCCTCTGAGCTCTTACTACGCATCCTAAAGGCTCTATAAAAGTACCTTCTTCAAAAGATATTTCATCTGGCAATTTATAAACACCATATTGAACGTTAATTGCAGGTACTTGAATATATTCTGAAAAGCCGCCAGGGTAAAAATTAGTTGTTCTTAGAGTGTCGCAAACTGTATGATTGCCACTTAAACAATATTTACAGGTATTGCAAGGAACGTGATGCGAGACAAAAACTCTATCACCTTTTTTATAATTTTTTATATTTTCACCAACTTTCTCAACAATGCCAGTCACTTCATGGCCTAGCACCAAAGGCGCTTTCTTAATGCGATACCATTCCATCACATCGCTACCGCAAATACCGCAAGCCATTACTTTAACTAGTAACTCATCAGCGCTAATTTTAGGAATTGGCATTTCCTCTATCCGAATATCTTTGTTATTATAGTACATTGCTACGCGCATATGGCTTAGTAATTGGTTATTTATTAAAAGGATTTTTCGGCTTACTTCTTTTTGAGATGAGCTATTACTACGACTGCAACTACGAGTATTATTACAATTGCAATTATTCCGATATACAAAAGCCAGTTTATAGGCTGCACTGCTTCTATTTCCTCAGCCATTGGCGCGAAGATAGTTAGCTCGGTCACGTTTGCCCACACGATATTGTTTTCCGTATCTACACCTGTATTATTACAGAGCTTCCATTCTGTGCCTGTCCAGTAGTACATTTTGAGAGTTGCTTCATTTAAACCTTTAACATCCTCATCGCTGTATTTTATAGTGATGTTTATGTAAGTAAGCTCGCCCGTGATTGTAACTTCAATGCAAGTAATATTTTGTAGTTTTTCAGGCAATGAATGGGGTAGCCCAACCGCTTCTATATTCACTGTTCCGTTTCCAATGCCGATTACATTAACTTCTCTATCTTCAATAACTTTTCTGAGTGCTATCGTTATAGTGAAATAGTATTCCATAGATTCGTTTTCGTTAGCGCTTGTGTCGTTTGCCCAAATATGAAAAGAGTAGACTCCCGCAATTGCATAAGTTGAGTTATAATAATAGTTGTTTGTGCCTGGAATTTGAGTCACTGCGCTATTTATTGGTGTAAAGCCTAGGGGACCTGTGATGCTGACTTTAACATTATCAATCTTAACATTATCAGTTACAGTACAAGTTATGTTTACCCAGCCATTTTGAGCTTGCATGGTTGGATAAGCTTGTACATTTGTAATTTCTGGCGCTGTGACATCTATCTCAAAATGATATACTCCAGACCTGCTCGGGTTGTTACTTGTATCATTCGCCCAGATATAATAAGAATAGATACCTTTGATAGAGTAAATTGTGTTGTAATAGTAATTATCTGTGCCCGAAATTCTTATCATACTGATATTTGTTATCTCGCTATTCGGAGACGTTATGTTTACCTTGAGCACATTTACTGCAACATTATCTGTTACAGTACAAGTTATATTCACATAGCCATAGACTTCTTGCGGGTCTGGAAAATCTTGAATGCTTGATATCTGCGGTGGGG
>JASEFT010000032.1 GCA_030018475.1 Candidatus Thermoplasmatota archaeon | reverse complement strand
AGCCTTTACTAGCATATTTTAGTATTAAGCTCTTGTGGCCCTATCCCTTAGTTATACTTACAAATGGCATTATTATCACTTTGATACTACCGTTATGCTTTTTAGTATATAATTTAATACGCAGAGATTTTAAATTCCCACTTTCTTTTCTAGGCTATAAACTAGCTATTGAAGAAGCTGAGCATAAATTTGTATGGCCCTTAGAGGTAGCTAGAAACGGTAAAATTGTAAAAATTTATTTTCCAAAGCGAAGCGAAGATACGAATAAAGAGCTAGAAGCGCTTCGCAGGCTTGGCGCTAAAGAGCTGTGGGTAACTCCTAAAATACCTTTTATCATTCCTCTGCTCGGTGGATTCGTTACCTCTTACTTTATAGGCGACATTATGTACAATATTGTAAAAGCGCTTGTGAGGTTCTGACCTTTGCATTACATGATAAAAAAACTTAATATCGCCGAAACTATTAAAAATTTAATGATGCTTAGATGGGACAGCAAGGCTGTTTCACCAATTGTTAGTATGATATTACTTATTATGATAATGCTTGTTGTAACTGCAGGTATAATGCAGTGGGCTACACCAGTTATTCAGAGAGTGCAGTATGAAGCTCATTACAGAACAATGTTAGGATATTTTGAGAGTTTAGATTTGGCAATTGAAGATGTAGTGAAAGCAGGTATGAATTCTACAAGAGAAGTATCTGTGAGTGTAGGTGCTGGAGAGCTTTATTTCGGTGGCGGGGAAGATTGGAAGATTTCGTACATAGACGAGACTGGTACTGAAAAAACTAATATATCCAAAATACCATCCATAGAGTACAGATTAGCTTCGCCGTTTGGAACCTATATAACAAGATTTGAAAATTTAGGAATTGTTACTCAAGCTGTGGGTGAGCGCTGGTTAGTTAACGAGCCTATAATAATAGAGAGGAAGAATAGCACAGTGCCTGAGAAGACGATAGTTTACATCTACATACTGAACTTTACAAGCGCTGGTATTAAAAGTGGCACTGCTGGAAACTATAAATTTTATATAAGATTGCACTCAACTAACATCATAGGTCCTTCTAAAATTTCAAATCTTACAATTAACATCACTGGCGATTGGCGTAAAACTTGGTATTCTTACTTCCGTAAAGATTACGATATTAAAAATGCAACCGGTGACATTACTAACTTTATAGGCTGGGCACCGGATGAAGCAAAGGATCGAATAATTTACAAAACAAATCGAACTAAGGAGTACTTGACGGTACCAAATGAACTGAATTGGAGAGCTATCATATACGATTTAGAGATAGTATTAAAAATAACATGATAATTAGAATTCGTAGCACTAAAGGCTATATAGAAATTGGCTACGTGTTCACATATCTAATATCAGCAATGCTGCTAGTTAGCGTTATAGCAAACACCAGCAATCTTGCTAGAGAAGCTACCACCTCTTCAATCGAACTCTTACTTCAAGATATAGCTAATAGATTAGCTTGCAAGCTAGAGCAAGCTGTATATTTAGCAAGTGTTTGCAAAAATGCTAGCTTCGATCTTAGCTTCCACTTCTCCACAGAGCTTGCAGGCAGTCCTCCAGTGGATATAAAATACAATATAAAAATCAGTAATACCACGGTAGTTATAACTACCCTAGAAACTAGTGTAGAAGCACACACCTACAACTTAGGTATTGAGCTTAAAGGCGATATAGCAGGATATATTATGGTTAGGGAGAGTGCCTCCGGTTCTAAAGACACTATTAAAATCTCGTATGAAAGCGGTATTATTAGGGTATTTAAGGCCGGAGCATAAAAATAATATATGAGAAAGAACGTATATTTAATAAAGAGGTTTTTCAACAGATGGGTCTAAGAGAGCAGGTTAGGAGAATAAGGGAAGAGCCTAAGGAGAAAGAAGAGGCTAGAGTAGAGGTTAAAAGAGTTATATGCGGTAAATGCTCCTCCTTTATTTCGCCTTTCGCAGCTGAATGCCCTACATGCGGGGCTAAATTTGAAGAGAAAATTATAGAAGAGAAAGGCAAGCTGAAAAAAGTTGCTGTTAGAATAGTTGCTAAAGCTGTTGAAGGGAAAGAGTTTGCAATACCTGAAGTTAAAAAAATCAAAGGCAAGGAACTTTTAGTAGGTGAAGAAGAGGCTAAAGCAATTTTAGGTACTCAAAAAATACCTGCTGAGCTTAAAGTAAAGGTCCCTGAGACAAAGACAGAAGAGTTAAAACTAAAAGAATTTACACCTTACGAAAAAGAGCTTATAAAGGAAGCTGAAGAAGCTGGCGCAAAGGAAGGTTTTAAAGAAGTTAAGGAGTGGGTGGCTGAGGAAGAGAAGATAGGTGAAGAAATAGTCAGAGAAGCAAAGCCTGAAGAATGGGCGGAGGCTAGAAAATATGAGGTTAGAGAGGCTAAAGAGGAAGAGCTTAAAATTGCCACTCCACCACTTGAAAAGGTCGAAGTTAGAGAAGAGCTAGAAGCGCCTGAGTTTGAAGTTATAACGCCATTACCTGAAGCGTTAGAGCTCCCTCCAGAAAAGCCTAAATTAAAAATATTTGATAGATTAAGAAGGAAGAAAAAAGCTGTTGAGTTTGAAGTTGTTGAAGGAGCAGCTCCTGCACCGCCCGGTGCCGCGCTAGGCGTTGAATTCGCTACTCTGGGCGAGGAGTTTGAAGAAATAGAAGTCTATCCACTTATAGAGCCTTACGCCTATGCTAGAATACTATACAATAGGAAAGAGCATACTAGATTTTATGAAATAGTGGAGCCTACACTAACAGATCGCGAAAGAGAAATTCTAAAGACTACTGAGGATGCTTTTACAAAATCTGTTAATGTAAAAATAGACGAGCTAGATAGAGCTCCCAGAGAGCATTTAAGGGCTGCAATGGAAACTATAATAAAAAGTTATTCTTTACCTGTGGCTAGAGAGGAAGAAGATAAATTATTTTACTTCATAGAGCGTGATTTACTCGGCTACGGCAAAATAAACGTGTTAATGAAAGATCCTAATATAGAAGATATTTCGTGCGATGGGCCAAGAACACCTATTTACATATATCATCGTCGATATGAATCTATGGAAACTAATATTGTATATGAAGACGAGCACGAACTTGAATCTTATGTTATCAGATTAGCACAGCGCTGCGGTAAGCACATATCTACAGCTGCGCCGCTGATCGATTCTACACTCATGGATGGCTCTAGAGTAGTTATGACTTTGGGTAAAGAGGTCTCAACTAAAGGCTCTACATTTACTATACGCAAATTCAGAGAAGATCCTTTTACACCCCCTGACTTAGTGACTTTTAGAACAATTTCGCCGATTATGCTCGCCTATATATGGCTTGCAGTGCAATATGGTATGAGCATACTTTTTGTTGGTGGTACAGCTTCAGGCAAGACAACCACGCTCAATGCAGTATCCCTGTTCATACCGATGCATATGAAAATAGTCAGTATTGAAGAAACGCGCGAGCTCAACTTACCTCATCCTAACTGGATACCGGGCTGTACTAGAGAAGGGTTTGGAGGAGAGTTTGCTGCCGGTAGAGTTGCAGGCGAAGTTAATATGTACGATTTACTTAAAGCTGCGCTGAGAGAGCGACCTGAGTACGTTATCGTTGGCGAGATAAGAGGTAGCGAAGCTTACGTGCTGTTTCAAGCAATGGCTACAGGACATACAACTTATTCTACTATGCATGCAGACTCTGTGCCAGGCTTAATACACAGACTTGAGAACAAGCCCATTGAGATACCTAGAGTTATGATTCCTTCATTAGATGCAGTCTGCATTCAAATACAAACTCGCGTTGGCGGTAGGAGAGTAAGAAGAATCAAGCAGATAATAGAAATTATAGGTCTAGACCCGCACACTAAAGAGTTGCTTACTAACGAGGTTTTTAGATGGGTTCCTGCCTTAGATGATTTTGAGTTCTCAGGTAAAAGCTATGTGCTAGAGAAAATAATGGTAAAAGCTAACATAAGGAAAGACGAAATAATGAGTGAGCTCAAGAGGCGGCAGGCAGTTATAGAATGGATGGTAACAAAAGGTATAAGGAAGCATAATGATGTAGCCAGAATAATAATGGAATATCAGGTGCATCCGCAGGAAGTTCTTGAAAGGATAAAAAGCGAGCTTGGCGAAAGGGCTCTTTAACTTTAGCACTATGGTACTTACTGCATATCAAAGGTTATGTTACAAAGCGCTAGGAGGACTTGCTAAAGGGGCTGCGGCTAAAAGTTATAGATTAAAAGACGAGCTTCTATGCGCTAGAATCGAGTTATTGCCAGAAGCTTATCTGGCATATACATGGCTTAATACTGTAATAGGAGTATTTGTAGGCTTTGTAGCAGCTGTAATAATCAACTTACTGCTGCCTTCTTTTCTACCACTGCCTGACATTTTCCACCGACTTATTTTCATTCTATTACCTATCTTGTTTGGAGCCGGTACTTATGCAGTATTCATCTCTGCACCTTCTAGTAGGGCTAAAAAGAGGAAAAGAGACATTGACAGGCGTTTACCTTATGCAGCTAATTTTATTGCTGCAATGGCAAGTGCTCATGCAGCTCCTCAGACTATATTTAGATCGTTGGGCAAGCAGGAAGAAATATATGGCGAAATATCTAAAGAAGCTTCTTGGATATATCGCGATACTACCGCGCTGGGAGTTGATTTAATTACTGCACTTAAAAACGCAAGTTTGCGAAGCCCTTCTGAAAAATTCCGAGATTTTATTAATGGTACGATTGGCACACTAACAGCTGGTGGTGATTTGAAAACTTATTTTATCTCAAGAGCTGAATATTATATGAGGGAGGGTAGAAGAGAGCAACGTGATTTTATAGAGACTTTAGGAATACTGGGCGAAAGTTATTTAGTAGTAGCTGTTGCTACGCCTCTACTGCTCTTAATAATGATGGTTGTAATGTCTTGGGTCGGTGGTGGCGGCTTCGAATTTTCGCCCGGTATCATGGCTTTAATTATATTCATACTATTGCCTGTTATCCATTTAGCATATGCATATATAATCTGGTCTGCATCCCCTGGAATGTGATTAGCAAGAACGGTTGGTGCTACAATTGAAAAAAGCCGAGCTTAAAATTATAAAGCCGAAAGAATACGACTTCTGGATAAAATTAGCTATAATTATAACATCGCTTGCTTTAGGAATAATTTTTTCTGTACTTTATATCAATTCAACAATAACAGCAACTGCTGGTGAAGCAGTAATAAAAGCAGAAAGTGGAAATATAAGTTATTTAGCGCTCGCAGTCCTCTTACCAATAGGGCCTATAAGTTTTTATCAGCATTTCAAAATAAAAAAATTAGATAAAATGGAAGAGAAGCTTCCTGATTTCTTGCGCGATTTATCAGAGTATTGGCGTGGAGGCTTAAGCATGACTGCAGCTATAACAGCACTTTCTAAAACTGAGTACGGGGCTCTAACTAAAGAAGTCAGTAAAATGGCAACTCAAATATCATGGGGAATTGCTTTTCAAGAAGTTCTCAAACTGCTTGCGGAAAGGGTGAAAACTAAACTTGTACAGCGAAGCGTATCTTTGGTTGAGGAAGCGAATCGTGCTGGCGGGAGAATAAGTGATATTCTCATTACCGCTTCTAACGACGCGCGCGAAATAAAATGGCTTGAGTTAGAGAGGAGGAAAGGTACTGCAATGTATGTGATAGTAATCTACGTGGGATTTTTTGTTTATCTCGCAGTTGTAGCAATACTTTCAGGCATCTTTCTGCCTGCAGTGGTATCTGCAGGCGTTGAGGCTACACAGTTTGGAGGGGGCGGGCTTGGCGGAGCAGCTATTGCTGAAGTTGACATAGCACTCCTGGCATTCATATTGTTCTGCTCAGTTTTGATTCAATCTTTGGGCAATGGCATAGTCGGAGGACTTATGTGTGAAGGTAAGGTTATCCCAGGCTTAAAGCATGCCTTTATAATGGGCTGTATAGGCTGGATAACATTTGCGTTTGTAATCTATCCGTTAGTAGGCTTAGCGCCATCCCCTCTCTAATAAAGATGAGAAAAGCGCAAATTCATGTAATAGAAACAGCACTCGGCGCACTTGTATTTATAGTAGCAATACTCTTTATTGGGAGCTTTAGAGCCCCTTTAATGCAGCAGAGCTACTCACAGCAATACTTAAAAACTTTAGGAAACGATGCACTTAGAAGTTTCGATATTGCGCTAAATATTACTGACGCTTCTAAATATCATAACAGTAATCTTACATATGTTATTTTCGGGCCTAACGGTTGGAATGAAACTGGTAAAGAAGGTAATTTTAAATGGCTACTGGATTTTCTTGATAATACACTAAAAGACATATCTTATAATTTATACCTGAGGAACAGCACAACAATAACGTTATTATATTTCTCAGACACTCCCATGCTGAGCACAATTTCAGCATCTAGAAGTATTGTGTATGAAGGTACTGTGTATGAAGTAGAGCTTTTATTGTGGTAGCATAGATAGTTTCTATGCGCTTCCCTTTAATCTATACACCCATTTACAGTTTTTGCATTCTACGTTATTCTCGAAAAGTATCTCGTAATCTTTAGAACCGCAGAGCGGACACAAGCTTTGCGCCTTCTCTAAGTACTCTCTCCCTTTAGGCTTACTGAATATATGTTTACATTGAGAACACTCTACATAATCGTTATAGAGCGGCTTCAAATCGCTACTACCGCATAATGGGCAAGCTTTACCGCTATATTGAGCTACAAAATCTTCGAACATCTCCTTGGTGCTTTGCTTTTTACGAGGCCACATTTTTATCTAATTTCTTAAACAGCATCTCAACTCTTTCTAGTTTGTGCTCTGAAATATCTTCTAAACAATCTCCCCATTTTTTAGATTTAAATCCAAGTTGAGCTTGTAGTTTTTGCGCTGAGAATGGTAGAAAAGGCTCTAGCAACAGGGCCAGAGCTTTTACTAATCTACAACTCACGTAAATGGCAGTTTGACATTTCTTTCTATCCTCTTTTATCATTTTCCAAGGCGCTTTTTCATCTATGTATTTATTGCCATAATGCGCCAGTGCCATTATCTCCCTCAATGCATTTTTAAACTCACATCTCTCTAATGAGCGAGTTACATTTTCGTAAGTATTAAGAATCATTCTGATAGCTTCATTATCCAAATCATCAAGCTCATTGCCTTTCTTAGGAATACCATTAAAATTTTTGTGCGCGAAGCTAAGCACGCGATAGATGAAGTTGCCTAGTGTAGCTACAAGCTCTGTATTGTTCTTTGTAATAAAATCTTCCCAAGAAAAATCCAAATCTTTAGTCTCAGGCATGTTCACAATAAGATAGTATCTTATAGCGTCAGCATCGAATTTTTCTAAGCAGGCAGGCAGCCATACTGCTATACCTCTACTTTTAGAAAAATGCTCACCTTTAAGTGTTAAATATTCGTTTGCAGGTACGTTATAAGGGAGAACAAGTTCGTTGTGCGCTATTAGCATTGCAGGCCATATAACTGTATGAAACGGTATGTTGTCTTTACCCACAAAATAATAATGCTTTGCTCCTTTATCTTTCCAGAAAGCTTCCCAGCTTTTACCGCTTTCTAAGCTCCAATCTTTGCTCGCAGATAAATAACCTATTACAGCTTCAAACCACACGTATAGTTTCTTATCCCGATAGCCTTCTAACGGCACATCAATTCCCCAATCTATGTCGCGAGTTATTGCTCTCTCTTTAAGCTCTTTTACCCAGTTAAGTGTGAATTTGTACACATTCTCTTTCCAAAATTTTTTATCTTCTAAATATTTGAGCAACAGCTCTTTTAGAGCGCTAAGCTTTAAAAACAAATGCTCGGCTTCTCTCCTTTCAGGACTGCTTCCGCATAACTTGCATTTAGGCTCCAAGAGTTCTTCACATTCATAAATTCTGCCGCACTTTTCGCACTGATCACCGCGTGCAGTTTCAAAATTGCAGTAAGGGCAAATACCTTCAACATATCTATCTGGCAGCCAACGTCTGCATTTTTGGCAGTAAAGGGCTCCAACTTTCTTACTACAAATATAGCCTTTTTCAAAGAGCTTAATAAAAAATTCTTGAACTACTTTTTTATGGCTTTCTTTTGTAGTGCGCGAAAAATAGTCAAAACTTATACCTAGCTTTTTCAGGCATTCTAAGTGCTCTTGATGATAGTAATCAACAAGCTCTTTAGGCGTCATATTTCTTTTCTCAGCTTCTAAAGTTATTGGCGTGCCATGCTCATCGCTGCCGCTCACCATTAAAACCTCATTTCCTATAAGCCTATGATATCTTGCAAATATATCTGGCGCTAGCAGAGAGCCGGCTACATGCCCTAAATGGAGAGAGCCGTTAGCATAAGGCCATGCAACTCCTATAAATATTTTTGCCATATTCACTACACACTCTTCAACCTTCCAAGAATAGGTTCATAGACAAGCCCTTTATCCATAAGTGCATTAACTAACTCTTCAACTTCGTCCCGATTTAATGTCAATGCTTTAGCACTATCTAACAATTTTTCCCAGCTAGCGCCCTTGCCAGTATCTAACTGCTTGATAAGCTCCAATATTTTCAGCTCGTTTTCGCTAGGTGTGGCTTTCTCAGGTTTTGGAGGGAGCTCTACTACTTCTTCTGCAAGCTCTTTTGGCGACGCTTCAATTATATGATGCAGCGAATCTGCTATACAGCGAGAATATTTTTCAATTTCTATATCTTTGTAGTAGCCCAGCGCCAGTACAATGCCCTCAGCAAGTTTTTTACTAGCGCCTAAAGCTAATAGTTTATCGACGGTAGGCTCTGAAAGCGCTAAAGCTTCTTGCATAAGCTCTAACCTTTTTTTCGTATGCATACAAGTTTCAAGTACCCAATAATCCCTAATTTCATAAGTTACTTCTTTTATAATTTCAGGTCTTAATGAGATATATGTTACGTTCTCCTGAGCGAGTAGCTTCACTTTACCTATTACAGCCACAATAGAAGGCACACTCATGGAGTTGAGAATATGCAAAGCTTGCTTTTGGTATTCGCCTGCGTATAGTGTAAAAACTCCTGTAGGATCGCTTACTCTGGCTTTCAATAAATTATCAGATACAAGCTCTTTTTCAGCAAGCACGCCAACACATAAAATTCTATTAACTTTAGCTCCTAAAGGAGTGATAATATACGAAGGCTCCCTTTCTTTACCTTCAACTTGCAAGGAAGAAGAGTTTAGCTCTTCCGCAAATAATCGCCAAGCGCATTCCCGTGCTATCATAGCTCCTCAAGCATTGCTCTTGCCTCTTCTACAATATTTCTATCTAATTTCAAGACATTGGTTGCAATAAATATTGCTCCGCGCTCATTTCTCAAAGTATAGCCTTTAAGAGTAATAGGGTTGGCAATCAGTTTGTTTATAAGCTCTTCTGTAACGGCTTCTGGAGAACTTTTAACTGCCAACTCATCAGCACATTCTTCCATACTCTTGCCAAGCAGTTGCTCTGTAAGATTCCTGCCTATTAGAGCGTCGACAGTGCTTGTCCCGTCATCTATTACCGCCTTTATTCTCAAGTCTTTTAATCCTTTTACTTCGCCGTGCAATGCACAGTAATCTTTCTGAATTACTCTTTTACATAATGGGCATCTTATTATCAATCCGCTTCCTGCTCTAATGTCAACAACAAACCCTTCTATTATTACATCAAACCCTCCTATGCGCTCTAGCTCTTTAAGCTCTAGCTTCCGATCTTTAACTTCAATATCAACTGCTAATTTTTCTACAGTAGCGTTAGAATCGAAATTTAGCTGAGGCAACCCTTTGGCAACTCTAACATAGCCATTGGTTATTTTAATTACGTTGCCCTCTTTAAGATTAAAATCGCTCCAAGCCGTAAATGGCAGTTTGCCTGTTTCATCGCCTAGCGTGCCTGAGAAACAAGTCTTTTTTTCGCCTTTTACAACTACTTCTTTCTGCTTCAAAGCTAAAATTTTACCTGTAACGCAAACATTGCTCATATACGTAGTCAAATCTTTAATTTTATACTCAGGCTTTTCCACAGTAACAGCTTCTTTTGTTTTAGTAACTAACGTAGCATCACCTAAATTTATTTGTACTGCGTTACGCCACACAGTAGTGTAAGCGTTTTGAATTCTAATAGCTTCATTTTCTGTTAGATTAAAATCTTTCCATGCAGTAAATTGTAGTGTGGCAGTACCGTCTGTAAGCAAGCCCGAGAATATAGTCTTTTCTTTTCCCGCCACATTAACGGTTCGTTTGGCAACTGAGACTACTTCACATAAGAGCTCTAAATTCCTTTCATGACCTTCTAATTCTGCTAACCGTTTTGTCGCTCTCATGCCTTCTTCCATTCTGTATAGCCGCACTTACCGCAAGCCACTCTATCTTTATGCACAGCAAGCCAGGTAGCAGGACCGCATTTAGGGCATGGCTGCAAAACTCTTTCTGGCTTACCTCCCTTTATTCTGTAATATTGATGCGATTTTCTTTGGACTGCCATAGATCACTTTTCTTTTGGCTTCTCTTCTTTCTTTACACCTTTCGCTACTTTTTTCTCCTTCACTTCTATAAGTTTATTTCTGGCAAGCAAATGTTTGCGCTCTGATTTTAGTGCGTCTTGCACTGAGCTATACGCTTTCGCATATCCTAAAGTTTCTTCCGCGCCAAACGCTGAGTGCATCCAAGCTATCACTATATTTTCTTTAGGTACATTTATTAAAGGAGCGAGCTGTGCTTTTACAGCGTCTCTTTCAGGAGTTTTTTCTTTTTTATGCTTGACTTTAAATTCGAGCTCAACTCTGTTAAGTAGGATGTTTTCTTTTTTAGTTAGAAGCTCAACTTCCATGTTGCTTCTCCATTTCTTTCAATATTTTGTTTACTAGCTTTTTCTCTTTTTCAGTTACTTCAATTACTGCCAGCCCTTTCTCAGGCAGTCCGTATAGTACAAATGTATTTTTAGGCGCTAGTGCAATACAAGCTAGAGATGCTAAATCTTCCTCGCCATCTATTTCAATTCTAGTATTTTCGGAAGAGCAGTAAGCTTCTTTAATAGAATCCCAGAGTTCTGAAGTTATCGTACCGGCTGGATTTTTTACCTTCCTTACTCTACAATATATTTTTGAAATTTCAGATTTCAACTTCTCGCTACTTTCACGTTTGCTTTTAAAATCTACAACTGCAAGTTTAGGTGCTATACCCCTTCTATAAAGTTCCAAAGTCGCAATATCGCCTACTACAGCAATAGTTTTAGCTTTTACCAAGCTATCAAGTTCTTTACTGTTAGTGACTACTTTCCCTCTAGACCTTTTCAGCTCCTCTCTCAACTCTTCAGGCAGTTTGTAAAGATCCATTTTTATTTTACTTTTAATGCAAATTTTCCCTCTTTAATAACATTCATTTTTTTTGCGATCTCTGAGCGCCGCGCATCTAAAACTATCAAATAGCCATGCCACTCTCTAGAAAGCGCTCCTCCACAGTTAGGGCAAAGCTCTTGATCTGTAAGTGTGTGGCAGTTCTTGCAAGCTTTCATTTCTTCTCCTTTTTCTCGACTTCCTTCTCTGCCTCTTCAAGCCATTCAAATTTACCAACTCCTGGCTGACGCATTGTAAGACCTATTTTACTGTCTCTAGGTACTCGCTCATTAAAACTTAAGGTTACTATTCTAGCTCTTACTTTATCACCTACTTTTAAATCGCGCTTGCTCTGCTTACCTACAAGTCTCTGATTACCTGCATCGTAGCTTATTCTATCATCCATAACTTGGCTTATATGTACAAGCCCATCTAATGAGCCGAGCCTTACAAAAGCTCCGAACTCCAAAATCTCGCATACGAAGCCTTCAACTATTTCTTGCAGCTCTGGCTTAAATGCAAGAGTGGTGAATTTAACTTTTTGATAAACGCCTGGATCGCCATGTACTATTTTACACTCTTCAACTCCTTCCACATCTGTGATAATGAGATTGAAGATACCGTTTGCAAGTCTGCCTTCAAAAGTCTCACGCGTTACTTCCTCAGTAACTTTCTCAAAATTTTCAGATAATTTTTCAGGTGGAATTCTTATCACATCTTCTCGCTCTAAGAGTACGTACATTTTTCTCACCATATTTTATAAGCTACTATAACTGAGGCGAATACCAAAGAGACTATTGACATGAGTTTGATCAGGATGTTGAGTGAAGGCCCTGCAGTGTCTTTGAAAGGATCGCCAACAGTATCGCCTGTTACGCTGGCTTTATGAGCTAAAGAGCCTTTACCCCCTAATCTACCCCCTTCAATATATTTTTTTGCATTATCCCAGGCGCCACCACTATTAGCCATTGTAGTTGCAAGTAAAAAGCCTGTAACAAGAGCGCCTACAAGCAGTCCTAGAAGGGCATTAGTACCTAAAATTAGCCCTACCACAAGAGGACTCATAACAGCTAAAAGCGCGGGAACGACCATTTCTTTCTGAGCCGATTTTGTGCATATGTCTACAGCTCTGGCATAGTCAGGCTTTGTAGTGCCTTCCATAATGCCCTGCAACTCTTTAAACTGGCGTCTGACTTCTAAAACAATACTACCAGCAGTTCTACTTACAGCACGCATTGTTAGAGCGCAGAATATAAAAGGTAACATTCCTCCTATGAAAACACCTGCGAGTAGCTTTGGGTTAGCTATACTTAACTCATCGGAGCCAAGTGATACTTTTTCTTTATAAGCAACTATAAGTGCAAGTGCTGTTAAAGCGGCACTGCCAATAGCAAAGCCCTTACCGGTAGCGGCAGTGGTGTTACCAAGTGCGTCAAGTGCATCGGTACGTTCCCTTACTTTGGGATCTAGCTTCGCCATCTGCGCTATACCGCCTGCATTATCAGCTACTGGTCCATAGGCGTCTGTAGCTAATGTAATACCGAGTGTAGAGAGCATACCCACTCCAGAAAGACTTATTGCGAACAATCCTAAAGTTGGATTTGAAGCGCCACCTGCTAAAAAGTAGCTTGCTAGTGTAGCGGCGCTGATTGCAAGAATAGGTAGTATAGTACTGAGCATGCCTACTGATAGTCCTGCAATTATTACAGTTCCAGCACCTGTTTCTGCAGAGTGCGAAATAAACCTAGTCGGCTTATACTTTTGCGAGGTATAATATTCTGTAATCAATCCTATAGCTAGTCCTGCAGCTAAGCCTGCAAGAACTGCGTAATATAATCCGATTCGCTCTATTCCTACTATGTAATAAATCGCAATAAACGCAAATATTGCAACAAGCAGCGAGGCTATGTAAATTCCCCTTCTTAATGCATTTAAAAGTACTCGCTGCTCTACCTGCTCTCCTTTACTCCTTACCAGAAAACTACCAATAATAGATGCTATTATTCCTACTCCTGCAATACTTAATGGCAATATTATACCATGCCCAAGCCCGCAGGCGAATGCAAGTACAATTCCAGCTACTATTGCGCCTGCGTATGATTCATACAAATCAGCGCCCATGCCTGCGACATCGCCTACATTATCACCAACTTGATCTGCAATTACAGCCGCATTTCTAGGATCGTCTTCAGGTATGCCTTTCTCTACTTTACCAACTAAATCAGAGCCTACATCAGCGGCTTTTGTAAATATGCCTCCTCCTACTCTAGCAAATAGCGCAACAGAACTTGCGCCCATAGAGAAGCATAAAAGCGCGCTTGTAATATTTTCTGGTTTGTTTACTGTGTAGTAATAATCCAGCCCTAGATACCAAAGGCTCAGAAACAGTAATGCCAAGCCTACGACTACAAGTCCCATTACCATACCGCTAGAAAAAGCTACTCTCAATCCTTTATTAAGAGATGTTTGCGATGCGTAAGTAGTTCTAGAGTTAGAATTAACTGCTACAGTCATTCCTATATAGCCCGCAAGTGCTGAGAGTAAGCCCCCAGTGAGAAATGCAAATGGCGCAAAGACAGTCAGAAAATTTTTTATACTTAGTATCAGCAATATAACAAATACTGCAACCAGAAATACTGATACTCCCATGTACTGCCTTTTAATATATGCTTTAGCCCCTTCCCTTATTGCCTTAGAAATTTTCGTCATTTCTTCAGTGCCTTCGTTACTCCTTAGAATACTAAATATTAAATAACCTGCAAAGGCCAATCCAAGTAATGAGCATATGGGCGCTATTAATAATAGATTGAACATTTATATATTCACAGTCAAGTTCGCATTTTTTATATTTTTTCTTTGAAGCCCTTTTCTTTTTAGAAAAAAGAAAAGCCCTTCACGGGAAAAGAAAAACA
>JASEFT010000031.1:12485-14897 GCA_030018475.1 Candidatus Thermoplasmatota archaeon | reverse complement strand
CTTTTTAGAAAAAAGAAAAGCCCTTCACGGGAAAAGAAAAACATGGGATTTTTTTTCTTTTTTCTTTCCCTGAAGGATTTCTTTTTTCTTTTCCTAAAAGAAAAAAGAAAGGCTTCATACCAAGGAGCCGCTCTACCACTGAGCCATGGCGGCTAGCCCAATATAATTGTTTTCGACCTAGAAATAATTTTACTTTACTACTAAAACAGGCTTTTTAGCGTATCTCATAACTTTTTCAGTTACACTTCCTAATGCAAAAGTACTTACCTTGCTCAAGCCTCTATCGCCGAGCGCTATCAAATCGCAATTTAATTCGTTACCGAGCTTCAGTATCTCTTCTGCAATATCGCCTTCTCTAACAAGCCCTATAACCTTTAACCCCCTCTCTTTTAGATTAGCAATAGCAGAATTTACAGATTCCAATGCGCGAGCTTTTGAAAGTTCAGGATCAAATTCTGCAAATTCTTTTAAGGTTGGTAAAGGTACTATAGAAACCACGATGAGCTCATCTTGAGGCTTAAGCAAACTTACTACTTTATCAATCGCTTTCTTAGAGGCTTCAGAGCCATCGTAGCCTAAAAGTATTGTGCCCATATTAGTCAAAAAACTTTCTAAGAACTTAAAATTTTTTTAATCTTTTCATAAGTTTGCTCTAAAGATTCCGTTATTACTCTAGTATTACCAACGACTTCCATAAAACCGCTTTCAGGCACATAGCGCGGTACTAAATGAAGCTGTAAATGCTCTGAGCTGTTAGGCGCTTCACCTATATTCATACCCAAATTGAAACCTGCTGGCGAATAAATTTTTTCGATTGCTTTTTTCAACTTAATAGCGGTAGTGAAAATTTCTAAAAGCTCAGGTAAGTCTAAATTCTCAAATTTCATATGCTCTTCAGGCGCTATTACTAAATGACCCCTATTGTAAGGATTAGAATGAAGATAAACAGTAGGCTTCTGCCTTAAAATATATTTAGGGACAGGGCATTTGCAATGCACTTTCGTTAATTCTTTTGGAGTGCTCTCTCTCAGTATGCTAACGTTCTCAAGATATAATTTGTGGATAGTTTCTTGCTCTTCGTAGAGAGGTTTCCGCTTATACCTGGGAACTATCTGAGCATGCAAATGCTCTATACTAGCGCCTCCGGCCTTGCCTAAGTTTATACCAATATTAAAGCCTTGAGGAAACATTAACTTTTCAATAAATCTTGCAGCCCTTTGAGTGAAATCTAAAAAATATCCCAGCTCTGGGGTAGAGAGGTCTTCTAGCTCTTTTACATGCCTTGTCGGTATTACTTGTAAATGGCCTGGAGAATAGGGGAAAACGTTCATAAGAATAATAATGTGCTCGTCTTGATACACAAGTCTAGTCCACACTCTAGGATCTCTATCGCGAATTGCACAGAACAGGCATTCTTGAATTGGCTTCTGCTTGCCGACGTAAGCGCTTCTTGATGGTGCGAACAGCACCTCATACATAGTTAGAACTAATAAAATCGTAAGGTTAAAAAGCTTTTCGCCCCTTTTTAGTTATTTGTAATAAAAAATGGCTGCAAGAGAGAAATTGCCTTATTATTTCGGAATTTTGGAAAATAAAAAAGAAGCTAGATATTTAGGTACGAAAAAAGTTGGAGTAGAATTCACTAATAACGCATTAGAAGAAGAGCTTTGGAAAGAGCATGACAAAGCCATGCATACAAAAAAATCTAAAGGCTCTAGAACTTTATTTGAAATTAAGTTAGAGCTTGCAAAAAGAATGCTTGAGGAGTGCAGGTTCTGCGAACGCCGTTGCTTAGTTAATCGCGCTAAAGGCGAGTTAGGTCATTGCAAAGTTGGTACTCCTAGAATAGCAACCGAGTTCATTCACTGGGGCGAGGAGCCTGAGCTTATACCATCTTATACTATATTCTTTGCCTCATGCACTTTTCACTGCGTATACTGCCAGAACTGGGATATATCGCAATACCCAGACGCAGGCGTTAGTATTGCATGTGAAAGACTAGCGCAGCTGATTGAGCGAAGATATAGACTGCGAGAGGCACGGAATCTTAATCTTGTTGGCGGCGAACCAACGCCCAACTTAGAATACATTCTTGAAGCTCTTGGCTATTGCAATGCTAATATTCCTGTGGTTTGGAATTCTAATATGTATATGACTGAAGAATCTATGAAAATCCTTGACGGTATTGTCGATATTTATCTTACCGATTTTAAATACGGCAATGATAAATGCGCTAAAAGATTATCCAAAGTTGATAATTATTTCGAAATAGTTTCTAGAAATCATAAAATTGCAAACAAGCAATGTGAGCTTATAATAAGGCATCTTGTACTTCCAAATCACATAGAATGTTGTACCAAGCCTATCCTCGACTGGGTTGCAAATAATTTGAGCTTAGAAAATGTTAGAGTT
>JASEFT010000031.1:0-12385 GCA_030018475.1 Candidatus Thermoplasmatota archaeon | reverse complement strand
CAAGCCTATCCTCGACTGGGTTGCAAATAATTTGAGCTTAGAAAATGTTAGAGTTAATGTTATGGCGCAATACAGGCCTGAGTATAGAGCGCATGAGTATGAGGATATAAACAGAAGATTAACTTTGAGAGAATTTGGAGAAGCTTATGACTATGGTAAGAGGCTTGGATTGGATTTGATTGAGCGCTAGAGACTTTTGAGAGCGGTAACTACAATGTTTCTACCCGGAGCTGCAGGAGTTAGTCTTGAAAGATATTCATCCTAGCTCCATCATATTGCTATGCTACTGTTATCTTTTGTTATACCTACTACTGTGTCCGAACAATGTCTTCAAACTTAAGCTCTTCATCAACAAGCCCTCTAATCACTTGCGCTAACTCATCGACTTTCACTCTTACCTGCTTGGTAGAATCCCTTTCCCTTATTGTCACAGTACCATCTTCAAAAGTTTGATAATCTATTGTAATTCCAAAAGGTGTGCCTATTTCGTCCATTCTTGCATATCTTCTACCTATTGAGCCGGAATCGTCGTAGAAAACATCAAACTTCTTTTTAAGCGCTTTGTAAATTTCAGTTGCTTTATCAGGCAAATTGTCTTTGTTCACAAGCGGGAAAACACCAAGTTGGTGTGGTGCAAGCTTAGCAGGCAATTTTAATATTGTCCTTCCTTTTTCTTCAGCAAAGAACAAATCAAACAAAGCCCAAATATTGCGATCTACGCCAAAACTAAGCTCTAGCACGTGAGGTATAAACTTCCTACTTCCAATATTTACCTCAAGACTTTCGCCACTGTATTCTTGATGTCTTTTTAAATCGTAGTCACTCCTATAGTGAACTCCAGCTACTTCTCTAAATCCACCTAGAGTCTCTAAATTCAGTTCTATATCGAAATGGATTTTTGTATAGAAAGCTCTTTCTTTTTCTGATTTTTCATAGAATCTAAATTTCTGTATTGGCACTTTAAGTGCATCTAAATAAAACTGCTGACATTTTGCAAGATGATAAACATAATATCTGGGCAAGCGCTGGATGAGCTCTTTACAATCTACTATTGAAGTTTTATTTTTTTCTCTGTCTTCGACAAGCTGTAATCTAATTTTATAATCTTCCAATTCTTTAAAATCTATTTGAGAATCGAATTTATTAGGATCGAAAAAAATCTGGAGCTCTGCTTGAGTGAGCTCTCTCAGTCTATACATGCCTTGCCGTGGTGAAATTTCATTACGATAAGCCCTTCCTATAATCGCCAGTCCTAAAGGCAGCTTCTTTCTCAGCGCTTCAAACTCCCTTTTAAAATTAAGATAAACTCCTTGCGCAGTCTCAGGCCTTAAATAAGCTTCTTCAACTTGCTTCGTACCTATGCTTACAGGGAACATCATGTTGAAAAGCGTTGCCTGACCTAAACTAGGAGTTTTACACTCAGGGCATTTTATTTGTAGAGCTTTCGTTTGCTCATTAATTTCGCTAACTGTCAGAGCTTCTGCACTTTTACCAGTCTGTTCTTCTATCAGCAAATCAGCTTTGAAAATATTATTGCATCTATTGCACTCTACTAAAATATCTGCGAAATGCTCTTCATGACCACTTGCTTTAAGGCATTTTGCAGGTAGAACGTTTGCAGAGTCTATAAAATAATAATCACCCAACTTAAGAAAATATTTCAGCCATAGATCTTCCCATTTTCTTTTAACTGCTGCACCTAAATGTGCATAATCATAGAAGCCGGCAATGCCGCCATAAATTTCGCTGGAACCCCACACAAAGCCGCGTTTCTTTGCAATACTCCATATCTTAGATGCTTCCATTTGATCACTTCAGATATTTCAGCAAATCTAGATCGTAGACCATTCCTAAAAGCTTTCTTCCTCTGGTTATTACTGGGAGCTGATTAAGGTCATGCTCTACCATATTCCTGGCTGCTTCGCTTACTCTCGTAAGTGTTGTTGCTGTGACTACCTCCGTAGCCATAACTTTGGCTACAGAAACGCTAGGCAGATGCACCTTTGATATGTCGTAATAAAATTTCATTATATTTCTC
Source organism: Candidatus Thermoplasmatota archaeon (assembly GCA_030018475.1). Taxonomy (NCBI): domain Archaea; kingdom Methanobacteriati; phylum Thermoplasmatota; species Thermoplasmatota archaeon. Next base: position 10,347 of record JASEFT010000031.1, on the reverse strand, counting down.
AAGCCTTCCCAGGTCCAAGGATCATCATCGATACCCATGCCTAATGTTGCAATTGCTGATCTAACGTCTACTTTAGCAGCCTTTGAGAGATCTCTGTCTGTGACTATACCTACAAGTTTACAATCTTTATCTACAACTGGCAGAGCATATTCGCCAGTAATATTTATTATTTCCATGGCTAGCGGTAGCGGTGTAGAGATATAGATAGGCACGCAACTCTTTACAGGTACGTGAGAATCCTTCTTGCTCCTTGCAAGGATTTTAAGTAAATCTTTCACAGTTAGTATACCAACAACTTTTTTGTTTGTTACTACAGGTAAGCGATGAATTTTTTTATCATATAATATTTTGGATGCCTTTTTGATATTATCTTCAGGGGTTACTGAGATAGGATTTTTAGTCATTATCAATGCGAGCTGATCTTCTTCTTTGTTTCTAAAAATATCTTTTCTTGTAACAATACCTACAAGCTCTTTAGTCTTGTTGACAACAGGCACGCCTGAAATATTAAATTTAGCAAATAGCCTTAAAACATCATATCTGCTACCAGGGACCTCAGCTACCAAAGCCTCTTTTGTCATTATATCTTCAACTTTCATTTTCTCACAACTAATACATGGCATTTAGCATGACGAACTACATTCTCTGCAACGCTTCCTAATAGTAAGCGTACAACTCCGCTCCTTCCTTTAGTGCCAATGACTATTAAATCGTTTGGCGATGCACTTTTTATTATCTCCTCAGAAGGTACTCCTTCTGCAATTTTGGACTCCACAAAAATACCTAGCTTCTTACATTCTCTTACAATATAATTTACAGCTTCTTGAGCGTTTCTGAGCAATATTGAGTGAATATCTGTGGTTAGAGCATCTTTTGGTATCGCTGAAAATGCTGTTGTGTCTATTACATATAAAGCTAAAACTTTTGCTTTAAGTGCTTTTGCTATTTCCAATGCCTGCTTTACCGCCTCTTTGGCTTGCTCTGAGCCGTCTGTGGGTATTATTATCTTATCATACATAGCACTTCTATAAGACAATATTAGTTTACTAATACATCTTATTATCGCTCATATCAAAAATACCACAAATATTATAAGCTCGTTTGCCAATTCTACTACCTGACAAAAATGCCTGCTCACGTAACTATAGAAAACTGTGACGGCTGTGGCGCTTGTACCGAAGTTTGTCCTGTAAACGCAATAACAGTTAATGGACATGCAAAAGTTAATAATGACGAATGTGTGGAATGCGGTGCCTGCACTGAGGCCTGTCCTAACGGTGCAATTTCGCTTGAGTGAGCAGCTATGGAATTCGTATACGTACTAATAAAAGTAGCTTCCGGTACTGTAGAAAGTGTAGCTTCAAAAATTGCCGAATTTAAAAACGTGAAAGAAGTATCTATTGTTACGGGCGCTTACGATATAATTGCTAAAATAGAGAGCGAATATATTACAGACATACTCACCACAGTCGTTCGTGGATTGAGACAAGTAGAAGGAGTAGTATCTACAGAAACTTTAGTTGTGGTTAAACTATAAAAAGAGCAATATTCTACTCAAAAACAAAAAAAAACACAAAGGAGGTAAATAAAATGGCTGAAGAAAACGTTGTGTTCGTGGGTAATAAGCCTGCGATGAACTACGTGCTGGCAGTGGTTACGCAATTTAACTCTGGGAGCAGTGAGGTAGTATTAAAAGCAAGGGGCAGAGCCATAAGCAGAGCAGTCGATGTAGCAGAAATCGTAAGAAACAGATTTATCACAGAGGCGAAAATAAAGAATATAAGTATAGGCACAGAACCTCTTACAACAGAAGAAGGCAGGACAACGAACATATCATCGATTGAAATAGTAATGGGGAAATAGGGCTCTTGTAAGAAAACTTTGCGGGTGTAGTGTAGTCTGGTCTATCACTTGGGCTTGCCAAGCCCAAAACCCGGGTCCAAATCCCGGCACCCGCATAGCCGCCGTAGCTCAGTGGTAGTAGCAAGGTTTACAAAGAGTGCCTCATTCCACTATAGAGCAGCTGACTTGTAACAGCCTTTTCTCTCTCTTTTTCAAAGAGAAAGAAAATGACTGACGCTTGGCTGCGCTAGATCAGCAGGTCGGGGGTTCAATCCCCTCCGGCGGCTTTCCACTTCAAACTATTTTACGCATTTTTGCAGTTTTAAATCAATCCCAACATGGACTTCGGTTGCAGAATAGCTCTTAATTGTTCTTAGCTCTCCTACTTCCATTCTGTAGTTAAATTTTTTACATTGAGCTTCAAGCTGCGAGAGCCTATCGCTTATATAACCTCTCTCGATAATTTCATAATAATGAATTATTCCAAAATCTTTTAGAGCTTCTAATGCGCAATCAAAAAACTCAAAAGCTCCTAAAGGCAAGTCCATTATTATTCTATCAGCCTTCTCAGTTTTTTTGGCTTTAATTAGCTCCTTCGCATCACCAGATAACGGCAAAATATTACTTACTTTGTTGAGCTTTATATTCTCTTTTAAATATTCTATAGCATAAGGATTCAAATCAATTGCATAAATTTTTTCGGGCTTTCTATGCTTTGCAATCATTATAGAAAAGCCTCCTACGCCTGCAAACATATCTATAATAATTTCGCCTTCTTTAACTTGCTTTGCAACTCTATAGTGCTCACTCGCCAGTCTAGGTGAGAAATATACTTTGGCAATATCTAACCTCAGTTTTATACCATGCTCTGTATGCAAGGCTCGAGTCCTGTTTTCGCCAGCAATAATTTCAAGGTGTCGTACTCTTAGCTCTTCTTTTACACCGCTATCAGTGCACACAACCCTCAAATTTTTAAGAGTTTTAAGTAGCGCATTACCTATTTCTTTTTTATAACTCAAAAGGCTATTATCGAGCTTAATTACACAGATATCGCCGATAATATCGAAAGATTTTGGGAGTAGGTCGTGCAACTCCTCAGGCAACTTCAAAAGCTCTTTATAATCTCTTAATTCTTTAGCTACAGGCTCGAGCTCAAGCTCTAAAAGCTCGTATCCCAGCTCGACTTTCTCTGAAACAGGTATGTATACAAAAAAATCATCTCTCTTTATTTTCAAATTTCTTATTAGCACCCCTAACCTAAGAAGTTTCTCTCTTACAAGCTCAGCCTCTTGTTTAGGGGCTTTAACACAAAGCGCTCTCATTTTTAAATGCAATTACTAGACGCTCAAGCTCCTCAAGTATGGGATTATAAATTACAGGGAGCACAGGAATATGTACCCCGGTAAGTTTGAGTTTCCTTTTTAAAATCAACTTTGCGCCAATTGCTACAGGCAAGCAAACAGTACGAGCCATCGCAGGTATGAATTGAATTTGCATTATTTAAAATGTGCGAAAGATAAGAAAATATTTTAGTTACGAGCGTTATTTCTACCTTACAGGTGAAAAAAAATGCTTAGATTATCTATTAAAACAAAGCCGCCAGGGATGAATGCTAGGAAAATAATAGAGCTTGATCACAGATATTTAGCTACTTCTACGAAAACCTCTCCTATAGTTGCTAAAAGAGCTGAGGGCGCTTTTGTAGAAGATGTTGATGGCAATGTTTATTTGGACTTTACATGCGGTGTAGGTGTAACCAACACAGGGCATTGTCATCCTGAAATTGTTCGTGCTATTAAAGAGCAAGCATCTCAGTTAATACATTTTGCAGGTACCGATTTTTATTATGATATTCAAGTAAGGCTTGCACAGAAGCTCGTTAGCATAACACCAGGCAATTTTGATAAAAAAGTATTCTTTACAAATTCAGGCACTGAGGCTATAGAATGCGCTATTAAAATTGCAAGATGGCAGAGTGATCGAAAGCAGTTCATAAGCTTTTTAGGCGCATTTCATGGCAGAACTTTAGGCTCTTTAGCACTGACAGCGAGCAAGATTGTACAAAGAGATAGGTTCTTTCCTCTAACGCCTGGAGTAAACCATATACCTTATGCGTATTGCTATCGCTGCCCTTACAAGCAGACCTACCCAGATTGCGATTTGTGGTGCGCTAAAATAATTGAAGAGCTTTATTTTAAGACAAGCTTACCGCCTCAAGAAGTAGCTGCTTTGTTTGTAGAGCCTGTCCAAGGTGAAGGGGGTTATATATTTCCACCTAAAGAATTCATTCCAGAACTTAAAAAAATAGCGGATAAATATAAAATTTTGTTAGTAGATGATGAAATACAAGCAGGCCTAGGAAGGACTGGTAAAATGTTCTGTATAGAGCATTACGATATAGAGCCTGATATTATTACAGTTGCAAAAGCGCTAGGCTCTGGAATGCCAATAGGAGTTTGCATTTTCAGAAAAGAACTTGATTTTAAAGTTAAAGGAGCTCATTCTAATACTTACGGCGGAAATTTAGTTGCTTGCGCTAGCGCTCTTGCTACAATTGAGGTAATAGAGAAAGATGGACTTGTAAAAAATGCAAGTGTTGTTGGTGAGCATTTGAAAAAGAGGTTGCTGGAATTAAGTGATAAATATAAGTGCATAGGTGATGTAAGAGGTCTTGGCTTGATGCAAGTAACTGAGTTTGTAGAAGATAGAAAGACCAAAAAGCACGCAATTAAATTAAGGGACAGAATTCTAAAAAACGCATACGAAAAAGGGCTTATACTACTCCCTTGCGGGATTTCTGGCATAAGATACATTCCTCCTCTAAACATTACGAGAAGGGAGGTAGATATGGGAGTTGAAATTCTGGATAGGAGCATAAAGAAAGCTATAGAATGAGAATTTTACATAAAGATTTTAAAGCAGGCAAGGTAAAACTCCAAATAGAGAATTTAGATGATTTGTGGTATCTGTATAATTTGATTTCTGCGCAAAATTTGGTTCTGGGCACAACCTACAGGCGAGAAAAAGCACTTGACAAATTAAGACCCGATCGCGGAGAAAAGAAGAAAATGGTGTTGGGAGTAAGGGTAGATAAAGTAGAGTTCCATGAGTTCTCAGATATTTTGAGGGTGCTCGGCAAAATTGAAGAAGGTGCAGTTGATATAGGCTCCTATCATACTCTTAATTTTTGTGTGGGCGATAGAATAACTATTGTAAAAGATTGGTCTGAGAGTGTATTAACGCAGTTAGAAGAAGCTATTAAAGAAAGTAAAAAGCCAAAAATAATATTTTTAGCACTGGATTATAACGAAGCCACTTTTTCATTGCTCCATTCCTATGGTATAGAGCATGTAGCAACTATTAGCTCAGCAATTTCTGGAAAATATTATTTAACGAAAGATTACAAAGAAAATTTTTATAACGAAGTTTTAGTAAAACTTAAGGGTCTGAGACGCGAGGATTTACCAGTAATTGTTTTAGGTCCTGGATTTGCTAAAGAAGAGTTTTTTAAGTTTGTAAAAGAAAGAGAAAAAGAACTTTCTAAAAATTGCTATCTAGAAAGTGCAGGTAGCGCAGGAATTGCAGGTATAAATGAAATTTTAAAGAAGGGGTTTTCTGTTAAAGTATTGCAAGACGCAAGAGTTGCACTTGAAACTCAGTTGGTTGAAAAATTATTTGATGAACTAGCTAAAAATGGCAACTGCGCATATGGTAGAAATGAAGTTAGAACCGCTTTAGAGCAAGGTGCTGTTGAAACTTTACTTGTGATTGATAAGCTTATAAGGAGTGGCGAAGCAGAAGAGCTTTTTAAACGTGCGAAAGCTACTAAGGCAAAATCTGTAATTATTTCTACATTACATGATAGCGGTAAAAAAATGGAGAGTTTAGGCGGTATAGGAGCTTTGTTAAGATATAGAATTAGCTACTGATAATCTATACGAATAGTCAAAGTATAAGTGGCAGTATTGAAGGGTGCAACAGTCTCACTGTAATGATGCAGAATAATACCCCAGGATCCGTAGCCAACTGTTGCAATTTCTTCTTCAAGCAAACTCATCACAGTTTTTTCTCCTTCAGGTGCAGGTGTAATGTTTCTTACGTACACTGTAGTATTATTCCTTATATCATGATAAAGAAGATATAGGTTTATTTGGGAATCCCTGAGGCCAGTTACTGTATAGTTCAAAGTAATATTGAGCCAGCCTGCATGTTGATAGATGCTAAAAGGAAATTTTACCCAAGTATTTTCTGTAAACTCTGGCGAAGAGCCTTGAATACTGCTGCTATTTTTAAAGTAATAATGGTCTACAACTCGGATGGTATTCGTCTTGCTACTAGTTGTATTATTATTATCAGTTACACTAAGAGTTACACTATAATTGCCGGCAACTAGATATTGATGGGTAGTGTCTAAAGTATAACTAAAATTGCCATCGCCGAAATCCCAAGTCCGGTTAACTATCCAGCCATCTTCATCGATTGAGGTATCAGCAAACATTATCGTATTTTTTATTACAGGCTCTTTTGGAGAATAGACGAAATCGGCAATAGGTGGCTTGTTCTCGATTCTTTCCTCTGCTGGTTTTAACCAAGGTGCTAAGAAATAAATAGCCAAGCATGTTGCAACGACAATACCAATAATCGCGATTACAACCCCTACGCTTATTTCCTTACCCTCACCTGTACCTTCTATACCGATAGGCAGACGCTCTTCCATCAAGCTCTACCCTGTGACGTTAGCAGCGTAGTAATAATAAGCATAAGACCAATCGTACGTTACTGGCCCAACACCCATATAGTAGTAAACCCACAATTTCCACTGACCCTCAGCGCCACCCTTAATATCAGCTGCATTAAGTTCTACAACTTCTACGTAAGTTCTAGGGCCCTCTGTAGAGCTTCCTATTATGTTGTTTTCAGCATCGACTACGTAAAGATCCAAATCTGCGGCACGCCTTGACCATTCTATTCTTACAGTAGCGTTTCTTGGCGTCTCGTTTCCAACTATAAAAATTTCCGTTATATAATATATAATAAGGACGGGGCCTGGCCCGCCTGGCGTCGTAGCAGTGTCTGTGCCACTGTCGCTCTGGCAGAGAAGCTCTTCTTTAACTTCAGGCTTTTGCTCTTGAAGCTTTTCTTCTTCGCGCTCCTCTTCAATAGTTTTTACAGGAGTGGATGCTGCTTGATGCCAAAACACTCCTGCACATGCCAGTATTAATATTATTGTACCCAAAATCGCAATTGTCCTTTTTTTGGTTTTATCTGCTAATATCTCTTTTAACGCCATATTTTTTTAAATTGTTTTTTGCGTATATTAATATTTTCTTAAGGTCTTACTCTTCCAAGCCTGAGATATTCCACTTTCTCACCAACTCTTGCAAACAATATTTCTTTTTTTACTCCGTGCGCCAGCCTTACAGCTCTACTTATCTCAGGCCATGTAGAAATGTAGTCTTGTGGGACTGCATGCGCTAAATATCTGGCATGCACTTTATCTGGTAAATCGTCGTAAACTCTAAAATGGGTTCCGTACTTGAACCCAGTTTTTACAAGTAGACCGCGCTTCTTCATATCTTTATAAGCTTTAAAGCTCAACTCGAAGCCGGGCTGGAGTTTTTTAGATTTATTAAAGAGAGTATCAAAAGTCAGAGGCTTCATTGTTTTTGCATCTTTAACTTCAAGCAAGTCTTTTTCTAAAAGATAACTAGTCTCTGTGAGTGAAAGTTGTAGAGCTTTGCCTAAAGACTTACCGTAAAATTCGGTCTTCAGCAATTCTTCAGCTTGAGCGCTGTTCCAGACAATGCTGCGGTCTTTAAGAAAAGTAGCTTCCGCTACTTTGCTAGGCTTTTGAAATTCTACTTTGGATTTAGGCTCCACTTTTGCAACTCTGTAATATGTTAAATCACCTTCTTCATCTACAATTCCTAGCAACAATTGCTTTCTTGCTCTTTTAGCATTTTCAAGAAGTTTGGTTAGCTCTTCTATTTTGAATTTGGTGCGCTCTGAAATTGCAGCAAGCAAAAACTTGGATTTGGTTTTGTTAGGTGCGCCTCCACGAGGATAAGCTTCGAAATCTATTCCCTCGATTTCTTTAAAGCCTTTAATTACATATCCACGCTGGCGAAAATCTCTATAAACTGTGTACTTAATTTCGAAGCCTTTGTATAGCTCGGTAGCGTATAAGACTAAATCTTTTAATTCTAATTTTTGACTGCTTTTAAATACTTCTATTCTACCTAGCTCTGCAAGAAATGTAGCTTCAATAAGAGCTAATTTTAAGCTTCCGCCTGATTGGACTTCGCCATAATAACCTTTATTATAAATTCTACTTGCTTCTTTTTCGTCTCGAATCAGCACGTAATCCTTTATTAGTTCGCCAGGCATTTGAAAAGTGATAATTTTTTAATATTTCGCTATCTTTTTTAGCTCCACACCATCCCAATAAAACTTCAGCCTTTCTCTATTCTTCTGCAAGCCTTTCTGCAGTATATAGCCAACGATTAAAGGTAGTGCAACTGTAGCTTCTACGTAAGCGCAAGCCTTCTTTGCGTTCTTTGCAATTTTACCCCAAGATTGAGCCTCTTCTAAAGTACAGCCTGAAAGACCACCCCACTGCGGAGAATCTGTAGTTATTTGGAAAGCATAATCGTGACCTTTCGGTTTATAGCCTAAAACTTCTCCTATAACAGCGGTCTGCTGAATGTAGTTTTTAGGAACTCCTCCACCAATATAAATTACGCCTGTCTTTTTGGATTTAATTTTTATCTGTACAATTTCCCAGTTATCTCTTATCAAATCAATGGATAGGCAATTTTTGCCTTTTCTTTTTTGTTGTGCATAATACTCAGTCAGGCCTATTCCTATAGAGCTATCGTGAATTGTAGGGCAGAAGATTGGTACATTATGTTTGACAGCAGCCCCTATAATTGAGTTAGAATCTTTGACTTCTTTACCTAACAATTCCAAAAATTCTCTTGAAGAATAACTTCTTTGCTCTAACTTGGCTGCGAATCTACCTATTTCTAAATCAGTCTCTTGAAACTTTCTTTCATCTACAAAAGTGTCGTAAATTCTATCGATATAAAAATCTCTCAGCATAACATCGTCTATATTCGTACTGCCTATGTAATGCTTATAGCCTCGAGCATTGTAAAAATCTTGATAAGGTATTGCGCCAATAGTTACAATTACATCTACAATACCATACTCAATCATATCGGCAATAACTTTTCTCAGACCACCTGCTATTAAAGGTCCTGATAGACCCAAAAATATGGTGGGACGAGCTTTGTCAGTCAGCATATTTTCGTATACTTGCGCGCATTTAGCAATATTTCTAGCTTGAATTGATGAAAATTTAAAACTTTCTACTAAATCTTTAACTGACGTCACTTTTTCAAGGTCTATTGATATAACTGGCCGATTGAGCAAATCTTCTCTTTTCATTTTTTTTTCTGTTACTGTAATAGGTCAGAAAATATTTTATTTTTTCGTCAATTGTAAAATTTTCTTTACTACTGCTAAAACATCTTCTTTTTCATTTACAATTAAAGTTTTGCATCCAACTGCTTTACCAGCCTCTAAATCTTTTTTGTCATCTCCTATAAAAAAAGCTTTTTTTAAATCAATTCCAAGCTCTTGAGAGGCTTTTAAAAGCATTCCAGGTTTAGGCTTCCTACACTTGCAATTGTCCCATGGCGCATGAGGACAGTAATAGATTTTTTCTATTTTCCCGCCAGCCTTTTCAAGCTCCTTAACCATTTTCCTGTGAATTTCTTGTAATTGCTCTTCAGTTATTATTTCTCTACCAACAGCAGATTGATTTGTAACAATTATTATCTTAAAATTTTTGTCCGTTAGCAGTTTAATTGCTTCTTTTGCGTTAGGCAGAAAAACAAATTCCTGCCAATTTTTCACATAATCAGCTCTGTTTCTATTTATTACGCCGTCGCGATCGAGAAATATTGCTTTACTCTTTTTCATTGTATATAAACTATAACTTCTTGTTATTTTGAGATAAGAGAGATAGCTTAATTGCTCAAGATATCTTTCTTATCTCGCCCATGACAATTTCGCAAATAGTGAATATATCTCTGCCTATAAAAATTGGTTGGCTTAAAGGCTCTAAGTACAAAGTAAGAGATATCTTTTTGGATAATCACAATTGGGATAGGTATTGGTACAACCATCGCAATGACCTTCGTGACGTTGTTATAGAAGAAGTGCAGAAGATGCTGTCTTGCAAAGGAGGAGATAGAGGCTGTTTTATATGCTGGTGTGATCGCTGTAAGGAAGCTCATCCGGTGCCTTTAGGCTGTAACAGCAGGTTATGTTCTGAATGTGGAAAGAGATATACCGATGATTGGGCTTGGAGATTAAGCAAAGCTATGTTTGACGTGCCTCATAGGCACTTTGTGATGAGTATTCCTGAGAAGCTCTGGCTTGTAGTAAGAGAGCATAGAGAGCTTCTTAAAGTACTTATGGATGCAGCGATTACAGCTA
>JASEFT010000030.1 GCA_030018475.1 Candidatus Thermoplasmatota archaeon | reverse complement strand
AGATATTAATTTTGGTGAGAAAATAGAAGATTGGAACTACATTTAGATTAGCTGGAGCTATCTAAATTTCCCCGAAGGGGCTTTCTTGTTAGTTTTATAGAATATTTATGGATTCTAGTATCGTTTGTAAGCTCAGGATGAAAAGCCAGCGCGATTAAATTATTCTGCTGCGCAGCAACTATTTTATCGTTAAGTTTGGCAAGTACTTTGCAATTACCCCATATTCTAATATCCATTAAGCCGAGAGTGTGCACATCACTATTTTCAACTTCCTTAGCCAATAAAATGCAGCCCGCGCAAGTACCAATTATAGGAATATTAAGAGCTCTTTTGTGTAGCATTTTTGCATTTTCTAAAAGTCTTGAGATAGTGGTGCTTTCGCCACCTGGTATAATAATGGCGTCAAGCAATTCAAGCTCTTCCCTCCTTCTTACGCTCAGCGCCCTCCCTTTGCAGGGCTAACACTCCTAGCTCTATCATAATGCAAGTCATGCAATAGTTATTTTCCAGTATGCCCTGGGCATGCTGGAAGCGCAACTAGAAGAAGCGCAAAACTCGTTACAAGTATTATTCGACGAGCTCATTTTTACTAAAAATTATTTTTGTTTCGTACTCTGCACTTTCTAAGCTATCAGAGCCGTGAATTGTGTTTCTCTCAATGCTCAGACCATATTCTTGCCTTATTGTACCTTTTTCAGCTTTGCTAGGGTCTGTAGCGCCCATGAGCTTGCGCACTCTAAAAATAGCGTTCTCGCCTTGTACTACAAGAGCAACGATAGCTCCTGAAGCAATATATCTGACCAAGCTCTCATAGAAGCTTTTACCTCTATGCACTGAATAAAACTTTCTTGCTTGGCGCTCAGTCATTTTCAGCATTTTCATAGCTACTATTTTTAAATTCTCATTCTCTAGCCTTGATATAAGTTCGCCGATAATATTGCGTTCGACAGCGTCAGGCTTTAGCAAAACCAAAGCTCTCATTTCTTAGATTTTCTACTCCATTTCAGTTTCTTAGAATTTCTGCCTAGCTTTAATAGATTTTTAAAGCATTTGTTAGAGCAGAAGAATAGTATAGTTGCATCTTTTTTTATATACATTCTCCCAGTACCTGGCTCTATGATATTAGTACAAAAAGCGCATGCCCTCATTTTTTTACCTTGGTGCCAATTTTCTAGCTTCTCGTGCAGTCTCTCTAAGCATTAAAATATCGCCAAGTCTTACAGGACCTTTAACATTTCTAGTAATTATTCTACCTTTATCTTTACCTTCAAGAATCCTTACCTTCACCTGACTGATTTCGCCAGTCATGCCACCTTTTCCTTTCATTACCTCTACAATCTCTGCTGGGTAGGCTTCTTCAACCATTTTTTAATCACTTTTTTAGCTCTGCCAGCTTAGCTATAATCTCTTCAACAGATTCTTTAGCATTGCCCGGATCTGTTATTGCCACAGATGCAGAGCTTACATCTAGACCACTAGCTCTTCCTAGCTCCTGCTTCTTAGGTACGTATCCGTAAGCAACTCCTTTTTCCTCGCACAGTAGCGGTAAATGAGCTAATATCTCAGGAGGCTCGACGTCTTCAGCCATTACTACAAGCTTAGCTATCCCACGCTCTATCGCTTTTGTTACTTCGTTTGTACCTCTTCTCAACTTACCTGTATCGCGTGCAAGCTCTATTGCCTCGTAAATTTTATTGCCGAGCTCTTTAGGCACTTCAAATCTTACATATATTGGTTTAGCCATACATTTTCAACCTCTTTCATGTTTTGTTCATCATCGGTCGGGAGATAATGGATACCTATCTAGAATAATAAATATTGCGATGATAAAATTTTAGTTACGCATGGAGTTCTAACCAAGCCTCAACAAACCTATCAACAGCGTCGTCAGCGAAACTACGTCGATATGTTATCAAGATTCTAGAAACATCTTCCTCATTTTTAATTGAGTAAAAAGTTTCTCCTCCTTTTTTCTCTACTTTAACTGTATTGCTGTCTACGAGCTTTTTTAAATGATAGGAGAATGTGGACGATGAGATATTAAACTGGCTGGCAATTCGTTTATAACTGGATTTAGGATTAAGTATGAGAAGTATAGCTATCTTGCGTAAGATTTTTTGCCTTAGCAACGAAATGAGTTCTTTGTCTTTAGGCATAACCTTGCCAGCAGCAAAATATCTTTTGTAATAAGCTTCCTTGCGTACAGTTACAAGCTCTTTCTTCTCCAAATAGTTTAGATGATATTGCAAAACCCCTGTTTCTAAGCCCACTCCTTTTTGGAGCTCTGTAAAATAGCAGCCTGGGAATTTTGATAGGTAGGTATAAATTTTTCTCCTATTCTCAAGTTCGAGAGCTTTTTCACGCTCTTCCATCTTATATACCTACTTCTTAGCAACAGCAAAATAGAGGACTATTAGGATGAGAAAGTCAAGGCATAAAAAAGGGATAGGGTAATAAAAGGTTGGCTTTAGCACGTCATAGAGCAGCACAAGACCTTTAATAAAGAATATTAGAAAACATGCTGAAATTGCTAGAATTCTAAGGTTCTTCGTTCGTTTATAGGAAAGTAGCGCTACAGAGAGCAAGAGCAAAGCAAAGCCTGCAACACAAATCCTCAGAAATATTTCTAGGACTTCCATTCAGATCACCGAGTAGCTTATAAATCAAAGAATATTAATAGTTTTGGGCTTGTATTCGATACTTGTACCAAATTTTATTTATATTACCTCTTATAAATACCATAATATCAGAAGGTGATAAAAATGAGAAAAACGAAATTTGTTACCCTACTGTTGGTAACCCTAATGGCTTTCTCAGTTGCGTTTGTACATGCCGGGGTGTCGAGTAAAGAGCCTCTAAGAGCAGATGCTGGTAACGCGCAAATCGTTTCCGTTAACGAGACTGTTAATTTCTCCGGTAGCGCTATCGGTGGCGAGGAACCTTATAATTACTCTTGGAATTTTAATCGTTTTTACGCGTCACTTGAAGATTTTAGCTTTGGCAGTGACACTACCATAGATGCGTACGAGCAGAATGTAACTTGGATATATAACTTATCAGGGCTTTATATAGTAGAACTTATCGTAGAAGACAACGCTAGTATCAAAAAGAGCGACTGTACTGCAGTAATAGTGCTTTCTGAGTATTGGGCAACGCTTTACAATAATTGGGCTCAACAATGCGAGCAGTTCAGCGCTAACTATTCTACATGGTTAAGTGAATATGAAGATTTTTGGAGTGATTATGAAGCGCTTTTAGCAAACTATTCTTCAGCAATAACTTCTTATGAGTATTTGGTAAACTTATCAGGCAACTGGTCCCAAAACTATGAAGAGCTATTAGAGATAATACTTGAGATCAAGCAGAATTGTTCCGCGCTAGAGAACCTAACCGTCGCAGATTATTTTGAAGACGGTATGTGGAATTTGAGCGCTTATAATGAAAGTTACTCGAAGCTTTATGAGTTCTGGGAGCTAAAAGTTCAGTTCTTTAAAGATAAAATTGAAACTTTAAGAAATTGTACTTTTGGAGCGCTAGATTGGCAAGAATGGAAAGATAATTTCACTACTATCTGTGGATGTTGGATAAATAGAACTGTAGAGCTGAACTTTACAGTTAGTAATCTATTGGTAGAATATCAACAGAACAGCTCTTGCTATGTAAATCTCGAGAGCGTATATAATAATTGGAATACAAACTACGGTAGTTGGATCGAATATATTCATTCATTTATGCAAGGCTGGGGCGGATTTACCAAAAACTGGAGCACGAAGTATAATTGGTCTAAAGGGTTAGGAAGTATTACTAGTGCTTACAAAAACTGGCAGACTCATAATCAAACCCTTGCCCAAATAAATGTCTCCGAGCTGTTTGAGAATTTGGAAAGTTTAAATGAGAGTATTGCTGAGCCAAACCTCTCTGCAAATTATACACAATGGCTCCGAGATATTAACAATCTTACAGAAGAACTGCTTGACATACTAGCCCAGAATTGGTCCGCTTATTATAAGACGTGGTCTGAGAAATATAAGGTTTGGGAAGAGTATGCAAGCGCGCTTGAAGAAAAGTTTGATGAATATTATGAAAAGCTCAAAGAGCATTATCAAGAGATTAAAAATTATACACAGCGGTGGACACCGGAAAATATAACAAAATATAAGCAAAACATTAGCTTATATATTGAAAACTTCGCTGGCTATGCAAACAACTGGATGAGCTATTTTAAGAATCTTACTGGCTATTATGGTAATCTCACTCCCGAGCTAAATATCAGCATGCAGCTTACTATACTAGGGGAACAAATAAATTTAGAGAGAGAATTTGGGTTTGTGCTTGTTGCCGGCTATAACAATACCAGTGCAAATGTTTGGATAACTCATGAAATGGGTATAAGAGTAAAGAAACAATTTTCGGTAGATAAAAAACTCGAGCTTGTAGTTAGCGGCACAGCACAGGATGCAAACAAAACTTTAAGAATAGTATTGCCTGCTGAGGCAATTAACGTTAGTAGGTTGGAAGTGCTATTTGACAACCAGCTTTTGGCTCAAGAATATATAAACTGGACTGTCGATAACGAACTACTCATAATCCTAATCAAAGTTCCGTATTTCTCAGAGCACACGGTAACAATCCAAGAAGCTCCGAGGAAAATATCGCCTGCCATCCCAGAGTATTATACATGGTTAGCAATAGGTATGGCAATAATAATAATCGTTCTAGCCGCAGTGTACCTTTACAACTTTAAGAAAAAGAAAGCAACTTAGATTTTCTTTTTCTTGCCGCTAGCAATTTTCATAAAATCTTTCTCGCTCTCTTTTGGACCTTTAACAAATATTATATCGTTAACTTCTATTTTTGTATTCTCGTTAGGCCCTATAATGAGCTTACCGCCCCTCTCAATTAATAAAGTCCACATCCCTGTCCTACTAGCGAGTTTAGTCTCGCCTAATGTTTTGCCTACAAGTACAGAGCTGTTAGAGACTTGCGCTTTGGTAATAATTGCATCGCTCTCTAAAATAGAAAGTTCAATTACAGGGTGAGGCTCTATACCGCGCAAAACAGCATCACTTATCTCTGAGGCTGCATCTGCAACCGCCTCAGTTGATGTGGCAAGTTTAAGTAGCACAAGAGCTCTCTCAGGATTACCCTCCTTTATTGTATTTTCAATAACCAGTCTCTGAATATCGTCGTGTAGCTTGTCAGTAATATTTTCTAATTTCAAGACCTCCTCAGCTAACTCCTTATTATTATAAAAAAGAGCTGAATATGCTAAATCCACCATCAGCTCAGATATATTCTTCATTTCAATTATCATATCCTCAATATTCATTTCAGTCAAGCTCCTTCCATTTCTTTCTGCCTTCTGCATATTCTCTGAGCTTTAAGTAGCCGTCCTCAACGCCTCTAACAACAATTCTATCCCCTGTCTTCAAAACGAAGCTATCTTGCGGTGCGTAGCGCCATTTTTCGCCTCTGCATATAGCAATAACTCTAGTGCCTGTCTCACTCTCAATACCCAATTCTCCAAGCGTTTTATCTACCATATCTGAGTTTTGAGTTATTACAAGAGTCCTTATTTTTTCGTCTGCTTTTGAAAATAAGCTTGGCAAAAATGGACGATGCTCTATACTTGTATCTAAAAGCTTTATAATATCGCCAGCTGCGTTAGAAATATCTTCCGCAGCGCCTGCAACTTGGAGTAAGCCAGCCAGTTGGCGAGCTTGCCTTGGATTCCTTGCAGCTACCATCGCAGTAACTCTTATTTCATACAGCAACTTATCCATTCTTTCTTCTAAACGTTTGACTTCTTCTGCTATCTCTTTAGAATCAAGTATTACTGCCGAGTATGCTAGGTCTACTATAAGCTCTGAGATATCCTTCATCTCAGTAAGCAATTCTCGCACAGTTGCAGGCTCTTTGCCTTTCATAACCTAACAACCCATATCATTAATATTAAGCTACATATACCTGCCAAATCGATTATTGTAGTTGCTATAGGAATAGCTGTGTTGTCAGGGTCTATACCTCTTCTAAACGATAGTATTGAGATTGCAATTGCAGCAAAGCATACTATAATTAGAAGCATTATTCCAGCGCCGAGTACCACAACAATTAATTTCACTGCTGGGATATTAATCTTTAGGTTTGGAATAAAAGAGATAATTAGTAGTAAGAAGCAAAGAAAAGCGAAAACAATCATAGCAAGTATTACCGTTGCATATAAATTATTTTTAAGTCTTTTACTCGAAAATTTTGGCTTTATATAGCCTGTATGCAACGCAGAGGATAATCTTGCAGACAGTAAAGAGGCTAAATTTCCGCATGTAGCGTTAAGTACAGGAATGAGCAGAAGAAGTACAGGGTATTTTACAAAACTTTCAAGTTTGTAATTTAGAGCAAAGCCTCCGAAAGTGCCTATTATGACTAGTAGTATCAGTATTGGGATGCTTTCTTTAAGTATTGTTTTTGCATTGTAAACCGCCATTTTTCACCAAATTTTTTCTAATAATGCTACTACAGCGAATATGCAAACGATAGTTAATAAATCGCCGATAGTCGCAATTGCCGGTGTAGTGACATTATCAGGATCTGCTCTGCGCTTAACTGCAATAAATACTATTAAAACTGTTAACACTGTCAAGAGCAAGCCTGCAAGAGAGCCTGCAGTAAATGTTATTATAATTACTTTAAAAGGCTCTATAGCAAATCCAAATACAATGCAGATGCAGCAAGCGAAGAAGCCTGCGAACAAAGAAAGTAAAGCGCTTAGCATCAAAGATGCTTTCAAATTCTCCCTAACCTCTCGATTGAAAATATTTCTAGTATTTACAAGACCCAAATGGAATGCAGAGCCCAATCTAGCGCCAAGCGCTCCGTTAATATTACCGCGCAGATCAAGCAGTGGTGGTATTATCAGAATAAGTCCCGGGACGGTTTCGAAAGCAGAGCTTAGTGTAGCTAATATGCTACCGCCAGAAAAGTCAATAATAACAAGAACGAAAAATATAAGTAAACTTTCACGTAAAATTCTTTTTGTAATACTTTTCCTAAACCTCTGCTTAGACACGAATAAAAATAGCTTTCAAGAATAATAATGATTGCCGAGGGAACAAGGTAAACAAACAAATTCTTCATCTATGAGCAAAATAACAAATTAAAAACTCATTTAATTTATTAACTTTAACAAACCCAAACCTCTCAAACTGCACGATATTGCCCAGCTCTTTTTTTACAAGCTCTTCTGCAAATCCTTCTGCTATAGTGGCATTTGGTAAAATAACTTTAGTTTTAATATTTTCGTTAGCGTTTACCCAGTGAATTATTTTAGCGCCTTCTTTCAAAATTGCTAAATCTTGCCCTATATATTTAGCTTTGGTCCTAGCGGTTAACTCGATATTGCATAAATCTTTCAATCTAATTTTATCATTTATTTTTAGAGCTTTTAAATCATCTTCAGAAACAAATACTTTTATTGGCTTTTCAAGCACTACTTTTCTTGTCCCTCTTTCTTTGAAGTCTGGATGTAAAGGAGCATGCCCTTCAAGCCTATCTATACCTGTAACTTCTAGTAATTTAGGTTTCCAGACGAAGAAGTAACGATTTGCACTCTTGTCTATTATTTCCTTGTTTAGTGTGTATAAATTCTCCCAAGCTAGTTGAATATCTACTTCTTTTATACCTGTAGCTATCCACAAATTTCTAATAGCTCTAGGATGAATACCGCGCTTACGGAGCGCTGATAAAGTAGCCAATCTAGGATCGCTCCAGGATTCATAAACACCACTCTTTATACCTTCTTTGATTTTAGAAGTTTTAAGTACCGCCTGCTCAATAGAAACCCTGCCGTAATGGATGTACTGTGGCTTACGCCATTTGAAATAGTCAAATATCCGGGCTTGGCGGTAAGTATTGTTTATATGGTCTTTGCCCCTTAGCACATGAGTTAATTCAAGCAAGTAGTCATCAATAGCAACTGCAAAATTCATTAAAGGATATACTGTGTATTTATTGCCTGTTTTTGGATGTGGCGTTTGGCATATTCTCAGCGCTACAAAATCTCTGAGTGCTGGATTTGGATCGCTGAGATCGGTTTTTACTATCACAGAAGCTTCTTCTTGCTTGTAAAAATTACTTAGCATTTTATCAAATTCTTCTAAGTTTTTTTCAATCGGCAGATTTCTGTGCTCACAAGCTTTGCTCTGCAATTTTAGTGCACGCCAATCTTTAGCATTGCATTTACACACATAGGCATTGTTTTGCTCTAAAAGTTTTTTTGCATACTCGTAATAAATTTCAAACCTATCGCTTTGAATAACTGTATCATGAGCTTTTATTTCAAGCCAATCCAAATCTTCTTTTATTAGCTCATAAGCGCTTGGATCTATTCTATCAGGGTCTGTATCTTCAATTCTATTTATGAGCTTACCGCCATACATTTTTGCATATTCGTCATTGAGTATAGCAGCTCTCGAATGACCAAGATGCAAAGGCCCGCTAGGGCCTGGTGCAAACCGGAGTATAACTTTCTTACCAACGTTTGGCAGCTCAGGAAGTTTTTTCTCAAGCTCTCTTCTTTCCTTAACCAAAAGTTCAGGTGCAAGTTTCTCTAACGCTTGTTTTTGCTTCTCTAATGGAATTGAATTAACTTCTGAGACTACTTTTTTAATTTCTGGGATAAGCTCTTTTATTTTCTGCTTTAAGTCAGGCTTTTCTGCAACTATTTTACTTACTACCGCTTGTAACTCTGCTTTGCCTTTGTGGAGAATTGCATTTTGTAAAGCGTATTTACGGATTAGCTCTGTCATCTATCCCTTCCTACAGAATAATCCGCAATCAGCTCTAATGCAGCTTTAGCTTCTGAAGCGCTTATTGCGCTAAGCGCTTGCTTAGCTCTCGATGCAAAAGTAATCGCTACATCTCTAGCGTAATCTAGGGAACTTATTTCTTTGAGTAGCTCAATTGCCCTCTCTACCTCCCCTTTAGTCGCTTTCTCATCACCTAAAATTTTCAGTAGATACTTCCTATCTTTTCCTTTGAGCTTGCTGATACCATGCGCTATAATAAGTGTTTTCTTACCCGTTCTCAAATCGTTACCTACAGGCTTGCCTGTTTTTTTTGGATTGCCGGCAATGCCCAGAAAGTCGTCCCAAATTTGAAAGCCAAGACCAAGGTATTTACCGTATTGCGCTAGCGCCTCTATCTGAGCTTTACTACCATTACCTATAACAGCGCCGCCTTTGGTAGCGAGCTCGAAAAGCCTTGAGGTCTTTAGCTCTATCATTTTAAAATATTCTTTGGGAGTGACAACCTTCCTTTTTTCAAAGTTGAGATCGAGCTGCTGGCCTTCTGCAAGCTCTCTTATAGTTTTGGAAAACTCAGCTACAAGCTCTTTTACTTTTTTATCATCTATCTCTAAACTTGAAAGTGTTTCAAAAGCAAGTGCAAAAAGAGCATCCCCAGCATTGATTGCAGTGCTTTCGCCAAAAACAATATGTGTTGTTTTCACGCCTCTTCTAAACTCGTCTTTATCCATTATATCGTCATGTATTAAAGTGAAGTTATGCACAAGCTCTAGAGCCACTGCAAAAGGCAAAGCATTTTCTTTTTTACCACCTACTGCTTCGCAACTCAAAAGTGCTAAAACTGGGCGAAGCCTTTTACCGCCTGCTTTGATAAGCCATTTCGCTGCATTATAGAGGTTAGAAGGCTCTCTGAATTTTAGTCCTGCGTTCAGCTCTTTATTTACGAGCTTTACAATACTTTTAATTTTCGTCTCAGTCATATTAATAAATAAGTCAGTAATATAATTAAATTGTTCGTTTTTTAACTGCTGACAAACTGAATATTTAAATATTCTTAATCTAATCCAGAATTGGTAACGCTATGAAGACCTATCTGACAATAATGTTCAGCTCTGAGGGCGCAAGACCGAGTGATGTTGCAAATATTCTATATAATTTAGGGTTTACTGCGGTGCAGGGCAATTACGATTTTGAATATGATTGGGGTAGGAGCGCGAACATAAGAGATATTATCTGGTTTGGCGATAAGATACATTCTGCGCTTAAGGGCTATAATGTGCTTTTCAAGCTAGAGACTGTGCTGTAAGTGGAGAAAAATCTCTTTTAACTCCTCTATACCCGCGTTCGTCTTAAAACCAGTAGGACTGAAATGAGTCTTTGTTGCACTAAATTTTTTTTCTTTTAATAACGTTATAATCTTTTCTAGTTTAATAGGAGAAACTTTGAAAATTCTAGCGAGCTCGTTTAGCTCAAAGTAGAATGGGTGAGCATTAGCTTCCTCTTTCCAAAGCTCTAAATATTTCTGAACCCTTTTTTTTGTGCCTAAAAAGTCTTCAATTTTTAATTTACTAAGGAACTCGAACTCAAACAATTTACCTAGCCAAAGAGGGCCTGCAATTTGATATTTTGTTTTTTTAGGTAAAGTCAATATTTTTCTTTTTGCTGTTTTAAAGTCATGCTCTAAATAGCCAATATTTTTTAATATCAAATTAGCTTTTCTAGCGCCTTTACCAATTTTAAGATATACTCTGAAATAATGGTCTGCGTAATAGCATAGAAGTGGAACAACGAATTTATCATACTTCGCAGCATCTAGCGCGCACGTAGCCAATAATATTCTCAGTCCGAGCTCTTTTGAATATTCTGTTCTTAACGGCAACGAGAAATATTTTCTAAAACACGCTTTAGACTGAGTACCGCATAAAACTGCAAGGTCTGTCGCTGTAATACTGACTATTGAGTTTTTTCTTGCTACTCTAAAAGCAGAATCGAGATAAGGGATGGGCGAACCGTAGGGATCTATGTCTATATAATCATAGGAACTTTCATTCACTACAATATTAAAATTTTTATTTTCTGCATAAGCATTGCTAAGATTGTTGAGAACTATGTTTTTGAGAATAAGTTTGAAAGCTTCCTTATTTAAATCATTGACTACTACCTCGACATTACTTTCATTTGCAAATCTAACACCTCTAGCGCCGCAAGCAGCAAGTCCATCAAGACCTTTTCTAGGCTTTACTGCATTAACAACAATCACAGAAATATCTCTGCTGAATTCCATTAAAGGGTTATAAAAGCCAGCTATTGCCCTACCAGGCCCTCTAAACTTAAGACTCTCTTCAGGAACGTATAATTTTGTTAGACCTTCTTTAATGAGTTTTAGTTTCACTCTCAGATAATATCTTTCCCTTTTAACAAGTTTATTATTTTATAAGGCAGCAAGCTGCGATTTATAGGCGTTACTTCTAGAATGCGCACATCATCTCTCCTCCTTATTTCTTGGAGCAATGGATTCCTTGATTTTTTATGCAGCGTTAATATAACAGATTTATCTGTATCGAGAGCTTTCTTTACCGACTCTACAAACTTATCGCTTTCCACTTCCAATTTGCCAACTTCGTCTACAACGATAACCTCTGCACGTTCAGTTGCATCTGAAATAGCTGTTACACCTATTTTTTCTAAGTTAGCAATATTCACGCCGTATTTGCCGACCCTTACTTTAGAGTCTAGGTCTACATGTGCAAGAACACCCTCCCTTTTATTCAACCAATCTTTGATGTAGAAGCCTAGCCTTTTACCCTTCTTTATTATAGGCTCCGTAATCATTCCTCCAACAACCATATCCTCATCTTGCAGCATCTCAATAACTTTAAGCAAAGTTTGAGTTTTACCAGCGCTTGGTAAGCCTGTAATACCTATCTTCACGCCTTTCGTCATTTTAACTTTAAAATATGTAATATACTTAGCAACTTATTTGCTTTTTTGTTGGAAAAGAGGTATTAAAATATAAGTCAGTATAAGTGCGAGTGCTATAACGCCAAGCCACTGATAGATAAAAGAAAGAGCTCCAAAGAGCAGCGCAACCAAGCTACCCGCAGTATAGCCAAGCCCTTCTATTTTAGGGTATTTTAGTTTGGAGAGCATAAGGAACGATATAATGCCGATTGGTAGAGTAATTGCAAGTATATTGAGTAAATTGTAAAGAATAACTATAAAGAAAGCAAGTGCTGGGGTCGGTAGCCCAATAAAAAATCTTAAATTATTTTCTTTCTCATATGCAAATCTAGCGAGTCTAAGAACACCAAATCCAACAACGAAAACTATTACGATAATTACAATTGCGTTTTCTAAGTTGTAGAAAGCGCTACCGCGTTCGAGCGAGTAATAAGATTTGTAAAGCAGTATCGCAGGCGCCAAGCAGAAAGATACAGAGTCAGCTAAAGAGTCGAGATATCTTCCGAGCTCGCGCTGCCTTCTAAGAGCTCTAGCAACTTTGCCATCAATACCATCTAGAATTATACAAATCAAAATTAAAAAAATGCCTAAATTACAATTACCATCTAGAATATACATTATGGCGAGCGTGCCTAACAAGGCATTTGCAAGAGTGATAAAGTCTGGAAATACGAGCTTCATTCTTTTATAGTTGCAATAGTACTTTCCCCAGCAATTACAATATCGCCAAGCTTGACTTTTAAATCTATCCTTTCGGCAGGCAAATAAAGCTCAACTCTAGACCCAAATCTTATCATTCCTATTCTTTGACCTTTCTCAAGAATATCGTTTTCTTTTACCCAGCATTCGATTCTTCTTGCAAATATGCCTGCCAATTGAACTAATTTCACTACCCCAATCTCGGTTTCAAGCTCAAACTCTACTCTCTCATTCTCAACAGCTTTGTTGCTGTAGGCAGGATAGTATTTTCCATGCTTGCGAACGATTTTTATTACTTTGCAAGCCAGTGGCACTCTATTCACATGCACATCCCAGAGCCTCATGAAGATAGAAATTTTTGTTTTTTCTGCTTCCTCTAACTCTATTATTTTACCATCTGCAGGCGCTACAATACCTCCGCCAATCTTACGCTCAGGGTCTCTGAAAAATTTATTTTTTTTGAGTTCCAGCAAAGCTATAATATTAGTATAAACTTCTGGCAGTAGCTTAAACGTTACTAAAGCGAGCGCAATAAGAGCTAATAATGAGCCCAACTTACCAATACTGTTATGTATGAAATTAGCGTCTAAGCCAATTCCATCACTGTAGATGATGCAAGAGTTCCTAACTAAATTCAAAACCCAAATTACAGGTGCGGTTGCAAGAAAAGCGTAAAACTTTCTTTTTAATTCAGCTTTAACGCAGAGAATTGCGCCTACAAAAATAGCAATACTCTGCAAACCGGTGCATGCAAGTATCAGATGTATTTCTTGAGCTGTACCTTCAATAGGAAAAGAGATCTCAGGATAATACGTTACTTTGCCAACATAATAACTATATCCAAAGATATTGAGTAGCCAGACACTTTGCTCCGCGCAAAGTTTAATCAAAAATTCTGCTAAAACCGATATTTTCTCTATACTGAAATATATTAACCCTGCGAAAGAGCACCAGCCTGCCAGAAAGCGCAGCTCCTCACGCTCTTTTTTGAGTTCGAACAGCACCAACTCGTAATATGCTATATAGGTGAAGAAAGGAAGTGCTAATGAGCAGAAAATTGCGTTTGCCCAATCAGTAACTTTAATAAAATAAGGTACTTGTAGCAGCCAATAAGCGCTGAAAAGGAAATAGCCCAAAAAACTCAAAATTTTATTTTCTCGCCTCTTAATAAAATATCTGCACCCCAATAATACAAGACCTGAGAATAGCGGCAGCGCTGATATTAATTGACTCATGTTCTTTAGTCTTAAATCCTCTTCTAATATAATTTAATTTTTTATTGCGAACTGCGACCAAATATTTATATCTGAAAATGCTAGATGTACCATAGGATGTATATAGGAATAGATGACACAGATTCAGTCAAAGGTATGTGCACTACCTATATTGCTACAGAAATTATTGCTGAGCTGCAAAATTTTATTGATATTATAGGCTATCCTAGACTTGTAAGGCTAAATCCCAACATTCCTTGGAAAACTCGTGGCAATGGCGCAATCTGTATTAGAGTAGGAAAAGGCGCAGGCAAAAAATTGCAAATAGCTGAGATTGGTGGAAGAGCAATTTACTGCTATGAAAGAGAATTTTATAATAACGGTATTGGCTGCGGCAACGATGTAAAAGAAAAAATATTTGAGAAAGCGCAAGAGATTATAGAAAGATATTCTGAGTTTGATGACGGTAACACCAATCCCGGACTCGTTTTAATGGCTTGTAAGCCATCTCCTAAATTATACTGGCGAGGAGTGCGGGGTATTGTCGATATGGAGACGGTAAAAGAAACTCTTTTTATAAAAGGAGCTATTTACAAAGGCTATAAAAATTGTAGAGGCATTATTGGCGCTACTGCTGCTATAGCCTGGCGCCCTAAAGATAGAACTTACGAAATTATTACTTATAGAGAGCGCTCCAGATGGGGTAGCACTAGAGCAGTTGATGAATACTCTGTTATTTGTATGGACAAAAACTTCCCTCAGACCTTTAATAATTACGATTATGAAAATAAAAGAGTAATAATTGCTCCTCATTCATTATGTCCAGTGCTTTTAGGAATAAGGTCCAATACCGCTGAGCTTATTGAGCCTATGAAAACAATAAAGTCAGAAAAGATAGATAGATGGGTTATTTTTGAAACGAACCAAGGTAGTGATGATCATTTAGAGAAAATGAAAATTGCAGAGCTAGCGCCTTATAAATCTGCAATAGTGTCAGGCATCGTAGCTAGCACGCCTAAAACAATTACTGGGGGACATGTATTTTTTAAAATTACTGGTAGCGGTAAACTCCGCACCAGAACCTCTTCGTCGAGATTTCACGATGGAAGCTATGTGCGGAGTTTAAGTGTAGAATGTGCTGCCTACGAACCCACAAAAAATTTCAGAACTGTAATAAGGAGTTTAGTGCCAGGTGATGAGGTTACTATCTACGGCAGTATAAAAAGTTATCCTTTTACTCTTAACATCGAGAAAATCAAAGTTACCAAGCTCGTTGAAGTTAGAAAAAAACTAGTACCAATTTGCAAGTGTGGTAGTAAAATGAAATCTATAGGCAAAGATAAAGGGTATAGGTGTAAGAAGTGCGGTACTAAAACCAAAGATATTCAATATACAAAGGTAGAGCGCATGATAAAGGAAGGCTTTTATGAAGTGCCTGTATGCGCAAGACGTCATTTGAGCAAGCCTTTAAAAAGAATCAGTGTAAAGTAAAACATTTGCAACGTTTTTATAAGCTGAAGGGGCGCTTCACCCCCTTGACCCAGGGGAGATTGAAGAAACCTCCGAGTGAATTTGTCGCTCCAGAGGTAACCTTTGGGTAAATCAT
>JASEFT010000029.1 GCA_030018475.1 Candidatus Thermoplasmatota archaeon | reverse complement strand
GCTGAGCTTCGCTTAATGCTTCGACTGCAGAAGATCTCTGGTCAAATCCACTTAAAGCAATAGCCTGCGCTAAAATTTTACTGTCTTGTAGTATCGTTACTTTTATTGTTTTAGCGCCCATATCTATTCCTGCCACTATCACTTTCATCACTCCTTTAATTTACTCATTCCTAAACTTTCCATGAAAGCGTCTATACGCGCTATAGTTCGCGCCTCGTCGAATTCTCGTTCATCGCCCATATTACCCTCGAACGTCATTACAGGAAAGCCTGCTTTCATCAAAGCCAATCTATTTTCTGCTATACCAAGACTCAAGCCTTCGCATCCTCTGTTATAGTGTAGTAATATGCCGTTAAGTTTCCATTCTTTCGCTATTCTTATCATCATTTCACTTTTTAGCTGAGGGGAATAAAAATGCTGCCATTCAGGCCTTGCAAGATTCCATTCTGCGAGTATCCTTAAAGCTTCATCGCGAGTTCTTATCTTAATACCTTTTTGTTGTGGAGTTTTCCTGGGACCCCAAGTGCCGTCTTCCTGTACCTCCCACATCCCAATAAGTCCGAAAGTATAGAGTGAGCCAACTGAAACGCAACCGTATTTCTCAAGATATCTGAAAATATTAAGGAATGCCCAAGGTGGCTGTGTATCGGTTATCACTCTGCACTGCTCGTTGCCCACAGCGGCAATACCTCTAGCAACTCTATCTTTAACCTCATCTCTTAGCTCTTCATAAAAGTCTGCAACTACTTTAGTGTGTTTCATCAAGGTACCGAGCACGTAAAGAGAGTACATTGTTTTCTCATCTAGCGGGGCAGGTACTGCTTTGTTTAAGACACATATTTCAGCCCATAGCGATGTAGAGCGGCATTCGTTATAAACTGCTTCAATCAATTTTTTGTCGTCATATTTTCTATTGGTAACTTTTTCGAGCCATTCGATACCGTCATGTAATTGAGAAACTACATAATTTAATCGATTTTCATTTAGGTCATGGTAAGGTCCTACAGCAACATCAATACAAAAATGCGGTATACCACCCTCAAGTTCACTTGCTACTTGGTACCATTTTGCATGAGAGCAACATATATGGTCTTGCCATATAAAATCAGGCTTTGGGAATTCACCGCCGAAAACGTATTTATTGAGGAGTATAGAGCCCCAATAGTTGCGCATATAAGAGCAGAGATCGCGTGCATAGCCTTTTGCTTCAGTCGCTTCCTGGCATTTCAAGGCGAACTCTTTATTCCATGCTACACTTGCGCCGTAAGGCTCGCCTGTGAGACAATATACATCATCGCCCAGCCCTGCAGGTATAGCGCTAAAGGACCAGGCACCGCCAGCCCATCTTATACCGCCTTTCTCTTTCGCAGCCGCAAAATCCTTGTAGTAATCTTCTCTTATTTTTTTAGCCTTTTGCCAGCATTTTAAAGGCTCTGTTGGATATTCTTTCATACTCTTTTCCCCCTAAAACAGCTCCTCGCCTCTTAGCATTTCAAGAAATGCCTCTGTCCTGACCTTAAACTGGCCTACAGGGACGGTCACATCAAGCTCCAGTGTAAGACTTGGAATGCCGTTTTTATTAAAATATTCCCGAATAGCAGGTATATCGAGCTCATGGGGGTCGCAGAATTTCTGCTGAACAAGTATAGCTCCTTTAACGTTGTAATCTTTCGCTAATTTTAGTAAATGCGGTAGTCTTCTGCGCTCTTCCCAATCTTTGCTTGGGCAAGGTGGTCGTTCTATGTACCTATCAGCAATAGCGACTAATCTACTCTCATCAGCAACTGCTTCATTCCAGAAATATCTGCTCCCAGTGCAGTTGTCATCTATAACAAGAGTAGCTCCTAATGATTCTACCATCTTTATGAATTGGGTATCGTCGTTTTCGCTACCCACTATCATTAATCTCACACCGTCATTACGACTCTCTTTTCGGGTTGGTAATTCGCATAGCAGTTTTTCTAACTCTTCATTATGTTCTTTTTTATCAACTAGCTGACTTGATACAACCATTTCCATAGCTTCCAAGCCTGAAAGCGGTGGGTTAGCGTTTCGTCTTAGTTCGTAAATCTGCCTCATCAAACGACGATTTACGTTTAATATCTCTATTCCTCGATCTAAATCTTTGTCTGATATAGGCTTCCCACTCCACTTTTCCAATGAGCTCTTAAATTCGGCTAGCTCTCCAATTAAATAAGGCTTTGCTCTAGGAGATTGAACTTTATTAGGCATTAGGAAATAATAGCTGTAATTAATTGGTATGTGCAATTGCCAGCTTGTAAATGCTTGCCTTATATGTAAACATGATTGAGCTATCATTATTCCATCTAAGTAACTATATTTTCCTTTTAGTCCTTGCGCTAAACAATCTCTACAAAACGGACAATACATACTGAAGATGTGCGGCTCAGTAACGTCTTGAGGCTCGTGACTGCCGAAAATCCTCACTGGTAAAACGCCTGCAGCGTAGATAATTTCTTCAGGTACGTAGGTGCAAAAATAGCCTAAAACCTTTCCACCTGTTTTTTCCTTCCATTCTTTAGCATAGTCATGTCTATTTTCATACCATTCTTTGAACTTTTGGAACATTTTTCATCCTCGCAATCTTTTCTCAAGATTTATAAAATTGCTTCTGGTAAATCCAATTGACTTGAAAAACGCTAATAAATCGCCTGAATCCCATCTAACAGTTGTGTATACCTCTTTTATCCCCTCTTTTTCGAAATGCTGAATCAGTGTTTTGCCTAATTTCTTACCTACCCCACGACCCATGAACTCAGGAGCTACTCCAACGAGCTCAATCCAGCCGCTTCTCTCTATGCCGAAGCCCCATGTTTTGATATCGCCAATAATAAAGCCTACAATTTTACCAGTGTATTCAGCCGCCAAGCATGCTTTAGGAGTTTTTTTAATATAGTCAATCACTCGCTCTGCCCAGTATTTAGGTACTTTTTTCTTTGTAATAGCTTCCTGTATTTTTGCTATAGCATCAATGTCACTTTTTTTCAAAGCCCTTATCTTAATTTCAGCCATATTTTCATCTTTTGTTAGTCAATTCTGATTATTTTAACATGCTTACCAATCCAATCTGGCGGCAGATATATTCTTCCACTGTTACCGCTTGCCTTGACCGTTCTTTCTAACATTTCTTCGCCGTATACTTCAAATTTTGATTTTGGAGTTTTAGCCATTATTTCAAATTGTATTTACTTTTTCATTACAATATATTTATATTGTAGCTATTTTGTAGCTTATATATTTTTCGCTATGCAACTTGCTAACATTTATCCCGACAGATTTAAAAAGTTACAAACCTATACACCACTGTAGGCAGGTGGTTAGTTGAGCATTACTAAGAAGAAAAAGATTGGAATAATCGGTGCCGGTCCTGTAGGCAGTATTTTATGCGCTCATTTAGCAAAAAGCAAAGAAGACGTTGCTATTGTAGACATGCTAAGAGAGCGTTTAGATGCGATAAAAAAGAACGGCTTGAATATTTCGGGCATTGTAAAAATGAACGCAAAAATTGAAAAACTTTGCTATTCCATTGCAGAACTAGATGCCTTCGACGCTGACTTAATATTTGTAGCTGTAAAAGCTTCAGCCTTGAAAAATGTCATTTCTGAGCTTAAAAAGATATACAAGCCGGAAATGAAAGTTGTCAGTTTTCAAAACGGTCTTGACACAGAAGAATTGATTGCAAGCGCATTTGGCGATGAGAATTCTCTGAGAGCTGTAATAAATTATGCTGGTATTTTAGTCAGTAATGAAAATGTAAAGATGACTTTTTTTAACAAGCCAAACTATATCGGCATATTATCTGACAAAGCACGCAATACAGGGAAATACATAGCTAATATTATGACGAAAGCAGGGTTAGATACTGAGTTTACAGAAAACATTAAGAAGTACGTATGGGAAAAAACAATTTTGAATGCAGCGATGAGCCCTGTTTGTGCACTAACAAAAATGACGATGAAGGAGGCAGTAAAATTTGAAGACACCTACAAAATCGCTGAGGAGTTGTTAAAAGAGGGGATAGCGGTTGCAGAATCTTGCGGATATGTTTTCGATAGCAATTTCCTTGAGAACTGCATCTTGTATCTTAGAAAAGCAGGTCATCATTTGCCGTCAATGTATCACGATCTCGAAAAAAATAGGGCAACTGAAATTGATTTTCTAAATAAAAAGATAGTTGAATATGGCAAGAAATGCAATGTACCTACTCCTTATAATTTTGCAGTAACCTGCTTAATAAAAGGATTAGAGATTAAAAATATGCTAACAAAAATATAATGGAGCGTTAATGCCAAATTATTTTGCAGGTATTGATGTAGGCGCTGTAACTACGAAATGCGTGATAATAGATGATAGGAAGGCGATTTTAGGTTTTTTTGTAAAAAATTCTGGTATAGACCTTAAGGAAGCTGCTGAGAACTGCTATCAAAAAGCTATAGAAACTGCAAAATTATCTATAGAAAATATAAAATATGTTGTCGGCACTGGATATGGGCGAGAGAGCATCTCATTTGCTAACAGTACAAAAACTGAGATTAGCTGCCATGCAAAAGGTAGCTACTTCTATTTTCCAAGAGCAATAACAGTCATAGATATTGGAGGACAGGACACTAAGGTTATTAAAGTTGACGAAAAAGGCAGAATAGCAGGATTTAAGATGAACAGAAAATGTGCTGCAGGCACAGGCGCCTTTCTAGAGGAGATAGCAGGCAAAATGAAAGTACCTGTAAGCAGTTTAGATGAGCTTGCGCGAAAAGCTACCAGTAACATAGAGCTAAGCAGTTATTGCACTGTATTTGCATCTACTGAGATATTATCAAAAATACGAGCTGGAAACACAAGAGAAGATATGATTAGGGGCGCTTTTAACTCAGTTATAAAAAGAGTGCTTGAGATGGACTCCGTTACTGGGTTCGTTGTTATGACTGGCGGGGTAGTTGCCTATAACAAAATAATTGTAGAATTGATAGAAGAAAGCAAGGGTATTAGAATAAATCTTCCGCCAAATCCTCAAATAACAGGAGCTTTCGGCGCGGCTCTTTTCGCAGTTGAGGAATATAGAGATCCATACGCTTGTAAGGGATAAATTTGATAACACTAGGCTTTTTCAAATAGAGATAAAGTGATAGTCCTCTCAAGCTCGCGCTTCCAATCGTCACTCTCAGATTTTTCTGTACTGAAAAGCTTAAAGTCATTAGAATAAAAGCATCCGAATCCGTGATGTGGTATTCCACCACATAAAATACCGTTACGATATCTCAATCTATAGAACTGCCCTACCCTTTTAAAATGTTTATCCTCCAACGAAAAAAGAATGTAATGTTTTAAGCATGATTTTATTCTGCCTTTTAACTCTAAGTGCTTAAGCTTGAAATTAATATTTTTAGGCTCTATTAAATTATAGCCCCCCTTTGCCCTGAGGGCATCAGACGGCTTTCTTAACTCAAGATGTATATGCTTTTCAGTCCAGGGATAGAAAAACTTACTCCAAAGTACCTAGTCTATCTCCAACTTCTACTCGCTCGTTTTCTTTGACCACAGCTTTCAAATGCAAAATTTTCGCCCATATTTTCTTGTTTTCACTGCATTCAATCATTATCAAATGCTCATTGCCTACATTAATAATTTTCTTCACTTTCCCATCAACGGGAGAAAATGGTGAGTAAATATCAACTGCCTTTCCAACTCTGTGAGCGTAGTAGGGACTGTTAAAAAAAGAAATCTTATTTGAGGCATAGATGTTTATATTTTTTACTTTAATGAAAGGCTCCATACCTACCTATATCGTTTTCGTACCTCTCTGTATAGTATCTTTCCTGTTACACTTCTAGGCATATCATTGCTCTTTATGAAATCTACAGATTTTGGTTTTTTATAGCCAGCGATTTTTCCTCTGCAGAACTCGATTATCTCCTGCTCAGAAGCAGTTTCGTTATCTTTCAGCACTACAATAGCCTTTACAGCCTCACCCCACTTTTCGTCAGGCACGCCAATAACTGCAACTTCAAAAACTTTCTTGTGTTGCGCTATTACTTGCTCTACCTCGCTCGGATAAACTTTCTCACCGCCTGTGATTATCATATTATCCTTTCTATCTACAATATAGAAGAAACCATCTTCATCTTTTTTTACAAGGTCGCCGGCACTGAACCACTCGCCTCTAAACGAGCTTTTGGTTCTATCAGGATCTTTATAATATTCATCAAACATCATAGGACCTTTTGAATAAAGCTCACCGACTTCGCCAACTCCAACTTCATTTCCATTTTCATCTAGAATTTTTACTAGGTCTGTGCCGAGTGATTCTCTACCTATAGAGCCGAGCTTGCGTAGCTGATCTTGAGGCTTGAGAACTGTAACGATGCCTGCTTCTGTAGAGCCGTAGCCCTCGTATAGCTCTACGCCAGGAAAGAAGTTCATTATTGCTTTTTTTGTCTCCTGCAGAACTGGCGCGGAAGAGCACAAAAGTTTTCTCAAAGAGCTCGTATCATATTTTTCAGCTATATTTTTTGGCACGCTCAGTATCAAACTGTAATGAGTAGGAATAAGCGATATAAACGTGACTTTTTCTTTATCAATTAATTCTAAAATTTCAACTGGATTAAAGGATCTCGCAGGGTGAATGTAAACTGTAGCGCCAATATAAGTAAACGTAAAAGAGAAAAAAGTAGAATTAACATGGCAGAGTGGCAAAACGTTCAAGCATACATCATGTTCATTAAAGCCGAAGTCTGCGCTGTTAATAAGATAAAACGCTATATAAGACTGATGCGATCTGACAACGCCTTTAGGCATGCCTGTTGTTCCGGAAGTATATAATAAAATCCATGGGTCTTTTGAAGAAACTTCAGCTTCAGGCTTTTTGTCGGGCGATTTTTTTAGAAGCTCTTCATAATTTAGATAGCCATAATAACTATTTTTTCCAACCACAAAATATTTATCCTTTTCTATATTTTTCAACTTCGGCTTTACTGTTTCAATTGCAGGAATGAACTCTTCGTGCACAATCAATCCTTTCGAATCTGAATGATTAAGGATGTACTCAATTTCTGAAGCCACTAATCTAAAATTCACAGGCACGACAACAAGACCGGTTTTTGCAGCTGCTAAATACACTTCTACAATTTCTATACAGTTTTCAAGCAGAACAGCAAGCTTATCGCCTTTTCGTAGCCCTGTAGCTAGCAAGCCCTGCGCTAGTTTATTCACTCTTGAGTTTAACTCAGGGTAGGTAAATTTTCTGTTCCTGTCCTTCAGAGCAACTGTAGTTCGGTAGTTCTTTGCGTTTGGCTCAAGCACTTGGCCTAGATTTAACCAATCTCCTCCCATAATTCTTACTTAGATTCTAACTTTTGCATCAACTACTTTACTTCCTTTACCTTTTTCATAAACGATAACAGGGTTGATATCCAGCTCTTTAATCATTGGTAGATCGGTAACTAGCTGAGAGACTTTTAAGAGAATATCTGAAAGTTCTTTGAGGTCAATGCCAACTTCGCCTCTAACACCTTTCAGTAAAGGATAGCTTTTAATCGAAGTAATCATATCTTCTGCTACCGACTCTGTTACAGGAGCTAATCTGAAAACAACGTCTTTGAATATTTCAACATATATTCCACCAAGTCCGAACATAAGCACATGCCCTAAATTATTGATAGCTTTAGCGCCGATTATCAATTCCTTGCCACCTGTAAGGAATTCCTGAGCTATATACTCGGCAATCCCAAATTTACGTTCAAGGCTCTTAAATTTCTCAATTAACTCAGCTTCGCTGGTTATGTTTAAAATTACTCCACCAACTTCTGTTTTATGAATTACTTCTTTTGATTCTACTTTTAGCGCTAATGGATAGCCTATGGTGGCAGCAGCACTGACTATCTCATCAACGTTTTTTGCGCTTGTGCTCTTAGCTACAGGTATGCCGTAACACAGAAGCAATTCAAATGCATCTTTACTCGAGAGAAAATCTCTTTTTTCGTTACGAGCTTTTTTTATCAGCGCTTCTGCATCCTCTTTTCTTACCTCAAACAATTTAGGCTTTTCTTCTTTCCTTTTTCTATACATGCTATATTTGCTCATAGCAGCTAAAACTCTAGCGCCCTGCTCAGGAAAATCGTAAACTGGTATATTAGCGGCTTTGATTAGCTCTATTGTTTTTGACCATTCTTTTTTATCTGTCATAAGTATGCAAATAATCGGCTTGGTTGCAGACTTGCTAACTCGTTCTAACTCTCTGGCAACGCCTTCACAATCTACAAAGAAAGGAGTGATAAAGTTCACCATGATTGCATCAATGTTGCTGTCTTGGAGCAGCGCATCAATAGCAGCCCCGTACTCCTTCGCTCCCCCAGTAGCTAGTACATCTATAGGATTGCTGATGGCAGATGATGGAAGAAGCGCAGTTTTGAGAACCTGTTTAGTCTCCTCTGATAAATCTGGAAGAATCAAGCCCGCATCGATGCATTCATCAGCAGCAATAATTCCAGGCCCGCCAGTATTCGTTACAACCCCTACTCTGGGTCCTTTAGGAAGAGGCTGAGTTACAAAAGCAATAGCAGCATCGCATAACTCTTCTATGCTACGAAAAGAGACTATTCCGCATTTATCAAATATTAATTCTGTGGTAGTATCTTTTCCTACAAGAGCACCGGTATGAGAGGTTATTGCCTTAGCGCCTTCCTCTGTTCTACCTGATTTCATTGCTAGAATAGGCTTGCGTCTTGCTATATCTGCAGCTATTTCCATAAATTCTTTAGGGTTATTTAGACTCTCAATGTGAAGCACTATAACTCTCGTTTGCTCGTCTTTCCCCCAATACTTTAGAATTTCTTGTAGGCTGATATCGCATGCATTACCATTACTTGCGTACATTCTGATACCGATACCAAGCTCGCTAAACCTATTATTAATTACTTCGCCAACGCCGCCACTCTGCGCTAAAATTGAAATATTTCCAGGCTTTATTTTTGTGAATGTAAAATTAGCGTATACAGATACATCTTTATCGGTATTCATTATCCCCTGACAGTTTGGGCCGAATATCCTAACGCCGTATTTCTTCCCAATTTCCACAATTTTTCGTTCTAGTTCTATACCTTCGCCGCCTATTTCTTTGAACCCAGCGCTGTTTATAATAACAACTTTTACGCCTTTTTTACCACACTCTTCAACAATGCTTGGCACAATAGTATTTTTTACTACAATATGTGCTAGATCAACTTCTTGAGGTATATCTAAAATAGATTTGTACGCTTTGAGACCTCTAACCAGTTCTTCTTTGGGATGCACTGGGAAAAGTTCGCCTTTAAATTTAAAATCAATTAAATTCTTTAAAATTCTATTCCCAATAGTTAGTTCTTTGTTTGACGCGCCTATAACTGCCACTGATTTAGGGTTGAACAGCGGATCTAACATATCAGCCTGCCAATTGCTCTATGAATGCGGTAATGTTTGTTTTAGTTTGCTCTTCAGAATAGCATCTTAAATCGTTTAAATCCGCATTTATAATTAAAGATGGTTTTTTTGTACGCTCTTGCAATCTTTTAGGCATGCAATATCTTGAGTTCGAGTTATTAGGACAGGTTTTTGCATCGTGGAATATTATTCCGTCTATTTTAAATGTTTTGATCATTTCCTCAATATATTTTTCTTTTACCTCATCAGATCTCACAATAAAAAGCTCTGTATAAGCTTTCGCCATACTGTAAAAAGGTTTTGAAGGGTCGAAAGAGTCAAAAATCCAGCTGTTGCAATAAGTTGATGCTACTACGCATGTATTGAGTGTCTGAAAAAGCTCTGACAACTCTCTAAGCTTTCCCCATATAGGCATGCCTTCCCAGTAAAGTCTAAATTTTTCATTATCTACAGCTGCGATATTATTTTGTATTCTTTTCTCTAGCTCCTCAAGTAGTAATTTATAATAATCATTTGCAAGCTCAGTACCTCTCAAGACAACTGCCGGCGCCATGTGAATTGTACCATCAAAAAATGTTAGTGGCGACGGCCTCACTGTTGCGGTCTCAAGTACTTTTCTCCAGAGTTTTGAGGTCTCAAGTGAAAGTGCAAGTACTCTTTTCAGCTCACCTAAGCTGAACTTATTACCTGAAATTTTTTCAAGAGGCTCAATAAGAGCTTCAAATTGCTCAGCAACAGAATTGATATGGACAGCTTCCACATTTCCAACGCCTCGATGAGTGTTTATTCCCAAAAGCGGAACTTTAAATTCGTGTGCGTAGAACGAAAACCAATCTTGCACATCTCTACACTGATTTGTATTAAATACAAGTACGTCAGGTTTTGGTACGCGCTCAATGCCGTATGCTTTTAACAATGGGGTTTCTTTTCTTAGCCATGCCCCTATATCGCTAGTAAGATAAGAGCATATTTCTGGAGAATAGCCGAAGGCATTAGCAGTAATAATACAATCAGTAGCAGTTCTCGTTGCTCCAAGCATAGCGCCATGGTTCTCTGGAAAATACACTAAAAATCCCAAACTTCTTAAGAGCTCTGCTGGGCCCACAGATGTGCACCATGCAATTTTTTTGTTGCCTGTTTTTGAAGCAGAAGCAAGCTCATAATAATAGTTTGCCATGAGCTTCTTTAGCTCTTCTGCTGCATGTATCTTTTTTCTAAGTAGCTTCTCTTGAGCCATACTGCTTTAAAATAAGCTTAGGAGTTATTAACTTTTTGCTGAAGAATTTCTTATATTAGCAACTTGGAAAAGAATATAAACTCGCAAATAATTCTTTGCTACATGAGAAAAGTTGCAATAGTTGGCGGCGGATTAGCAAAATTTGGTATACGAAATGCAACGTGGAAAGAACTTGCTCAGGAAGCTGGCAAAGCAGTTTTCGATGACGTGAAAAATCTAGCTCCAAAAGATATAGATAGTTTATTTGTGGGCGCTGCACAGCCTGAGCGATTTGCATTTCAAACGCATGTTGCACCTATGGCTGCGGAGCAACTTGGTATTTTCCCAACTAGGGTTGTCGCTAGAACAGAACTTGCATGCGCTTCCGGCCAAGCTGCGATTAGATATGCTTGGGCTTGCATTGCAAGTGGCTTATCTGAAATTGCACTTTGTGTCGGTGTAGAGAAAATGAACATTCCTAATATGGCTGAAGCTCAAACCTCTATGACAAACGTACTCGATAGGGAATGGGACGGCGTGCACGGCGCTTCTGCTCCACCTTATTTTGCAATGTGCGCTCAGCGCCATATGAAAGAATATGGTACTACTAGGGAGCAGCTTGCACTCGTCTCTGTTAAAAACCATCATTTTTCAACAACGAATCCATTTGCACAATTCCAGAAAGAGTTTACAGTTGAAAAAGTTATTACCGGCCCTGTTGTCGCGCCACCGCTGACGTTATTCGATTGTTGCGGTATTACCGACGGTGCTGCTGCTGTGATACTAACCTCTGCGGAACGTGCAAAAGAGTTTACCGATGTGCCAATGTACATTTTAGGCTCGGGGCAAAGCACAATTGGGAATTTAGTTACTAACTTGAAGAGTTTGACTACGTGGGAGCCGTTAAAGGTTGCAGCAAAAGAAGCGTTTAAATCTGCAAAGATTACAGTAGATGATATAGACCTAGCGGAGTTACATGATTGCTTTACAATTTCAGAGATAATCGAATATGAAGATTTTGGGTTCTGCAAGAAAGGCGAAGGCGGTAAGTTTATTGAAGAAGGTCAATCGAACATTGGTGGTAAGGTTGCAGTGAACACTCGCGGCGGGCTTCTTGGTACAGGCCATCCGTTGGGCGCTACTGGTATTGCACAAGCAATTGAGCTACTCCAGCAGTTTAGAGGCGACGTGCCTAAAGAAAGGTATGTAAAAGGTGCTGAGCTCGGGCTAACACATAACTTAAGTGGGGCAGCCAATATGCATAGTGTAATGATATATGGACGGGGATAAAGATGTCAGCAACAATACCATTGCCCTACATGCTGGATTTCTATCCTCTTGAAGATGAGAAGTTCACTCGAATCCATCAATTTTTTACTAATCTGAAGGCTGGAAAATTCACAACTACTAGATGCA
Source organism: Candidatus Thermoplasmatota archaeon (assembly GCA_030018475.1). Lineage (NCBI taxonomy): Archaea > Methanobacteriati > Thermoplasmatota > Thermoplasmatota archaeon. Next base: position 3,340 of record JASEFT010000029.1, on the reverse strand, counting down.
AGAAATGTTCTACTATACTATGGCAGCCTAGGGTTGTATGCTCTGAATGTTTCTCTACAGAGCTTGAGTGGATAGAGCTTCCTAAAGAAGGCGAGCTGTTTGCTTACACAGCTATGGTACTTGGCGCGCCTTTAGGTATGGAGAAAGAAGTTCCTTTTGTTATAGGAATAGTAAAATTAGATGGCATCGATTTAAAAATTCTATCAAGAATTGATGATGTAAAATATGAGGATTGCGAGATCGGTATGAGAGTAGAATTAAAAGTCATTCGGCTTGAAGATGAAAGAGTATTTTACAGGTTTAAGCCGAAGTAATTAGTACTACTCAATAACAACGCCCTTAACCTTTTCTTTAGCCCAGATAGCGTAGAAAGCAGGTAGTAGGAAAAGCGCGATACAGAGGCTAACGAACAGCATTACAATTATCATAATAATAAAGGATCTCACTGACGCTATAGGAACAATTAGTGCTGCAGAAAGCGCTGCCATTTCTGTGGCTGCAGCTTCTAAAAACGAGACGCCAACAGCAGATGTAGATTCAGATACTTTTTCTAAGCTCAAGCCTCTCTCCCTTATATTGTGGGTTAAATGTATGCAGAAATCTATACCTACGCCTATAATTATAGAAGCAATCATCATAGTAATTAATGAAAGTTCTACATTAGCTCCTATGAAAGCTATAGGCTCGTAAGCAACTACAAGTATTATAGGGAGTATTGTTATACTAGCATACTTAAGAGATCTCAACATTACCGCAAGGCATACAAAGCAGAGAATAATAGCTATTATCATTGTTATCAGCTGGTTTGTAATGGTAAGGTCGTTGGCAGCAACTAGTACTGTAGCCATACCTGCAAGTTGCGATGTGCGCCCGTTTTGGATAGTACCGTAATTATATACTGCATCATTTACTTCTGTAATATTATCTCTTGTAGATGCTACATCCATTACAGGCATTTCTACAAGAATCAAAGTTCTAGTCTCGTATTCATTGATAAGCATACTTTTCATTTCTACACTCATTGCGTCGTAAAATATTCTTATTAGTGCTTTTTGAGCTCTTGGAACTAGAGATATTAAAGGCGCTTCTGAAACAAGCCACCAGTAAGTACGATTCTCAGCTAGCTGCGCACCTAGAGTAGAATTATAATAAGCCCAAAGCGCCTCTACAGGAAGCAAAGGAAAGAGAGAACTTAGCCACTCTATAATCTGGCTCTCATTAACAAACTGCGTAATCGTAGCCCTGTTTATTTTTACCATTTTCATTATATTCACAATACTTAATGTTTTTACTCTGGGCGCTGTGCTATTCATATGATATTGAAGTAAATCTATTGTACTGAGAGTAGTGTATTCGTCTGCTTTAGCAGTTACGAGTAGCAGCCCAGGCTGACCTGCTTCGAATTTTCTAGAATAATCTTGCATTTGAATAACCGAAGGCTCGTCTTGAGGCGCCATTAAGTAGTAGTCTGCAGATGTTTTTATTGCAGGGAGACAGAAAAATAGAGAGGTTATCAGAATAACGAGCGCAATTGCTATGATTTTCTTGCGGTTATTTACAGGAATGTCGCCGAACCTTCGCCACTGCTTGAGTATGTATCTTTTGCGGTAGTTAAGCAAAATAATCAAAGGAGGCACTAAAGTTACAACTATTACAAAAGCCACCACTATACCTACTCCAAGTGCCAGCCCCACAGTAAAAAGAGGCTTGAGCGTACCTATAGTTAGAGATAGGAACCCGGAAGTTGTGGTGATAGAAGTTAGGAATATAGCCACCGTAACAAATTTTGTGCTTTTTATTACCCTTTCTCTGGAATCAGCTCCTTTCTCTTCTGCAAATCTGTTTGCGATATAAATGCTGTCGCCAATAGCAAAAGCTACTAATAGAGGCGCTATGAGTATTATTTGAGGCGCTACAACAACGTAATCTTTAATTAATCCTACAAATCCGAATGTAATTCCAATTGAAAATAGCATTGGCAGCAATGCAATAACAACGAGTTTAAAAGTACGATGGAAAAAGAACAATACTATTGCTATAGCTATAAAGAGCAGAGGCAGAATTTTAATGAACTCGGTTACAGTTCTACGCTGAACTGCTTGCAATATTGTAGGCTGACCTGTAACTACCATTCTAGAAAGAGTTGCAGTTTTTGCAGCATTCTCAGCTTTGGCTATTATTGTTGGATGATCTGCTTCTCTGGGTATACCCAAAAGAATCACCGCGGAGTCATTCATACCATCGCCGTCAGTATCTCTTATAAGCCTGCTTAATTCAGGGCTCCCGCCGATCTGAGAAAGTATGAGTTCTGTACGCTCTTCGTTCGGTATAGAGTAGTTGCCTTTCCAGACAGTTTGATTCAGCTCTTTTACTAACGTAGAAATACTGAAAACATAGAAAACAGAGTCATTTTTGCCGCGGTCTGTTTTGTTATAATCCAGAAACTCTTCTACAGCGCTCATTTCCTGCAGAACCGGTAAGTCAGTGATATCTTGCCCCTTGTCTACAGAAACGCATATTATAATAAGGTCTGTAGGCCAGTCTTTTCGCACCTCGTCTAGAATTTGAGTTGAAGGCTCTCCAGGCGGAAGATAGATTTCAACATCACTTTGAATATTGCCTACGAGCCCCAAAGCTGGATAGCTGAGCAATAAACTAATAATTGTGACTATTATCACAGTTGCAAGTGGCTTGGCCGTCGTTAACCGAAGGTAATCTAATTTAGGTATTTTACTGAGCTTGGCAGTTAACCTGTCCCCTATTGTGTCAAGTGCTTTAATAAACTTCCCAAACCGCTCCATTGAAGGCTTACCAGGCTTAGCTTCAACTATACCTTCAGCTGATTTAATGTATCTCGTAAGCTCTTTATCGAGCTTTTCATCTGCTTTCTTAAAAACAGCTCTGAGCTTTTTAAGCGCTCTCACAATTAAAGCTAAAAGTATTATTGGGATAAATATTTTTTTACATTTGCATTTAACAACCGTTAAAGCTATCTGCTCTTTTATAAACAAAGAGTTTTTTTAGTAAAAACTATAAAAGCAATTACTGGAGGACCTATAAATTAGTCTCTCCGAATTTTTGGTAAAGTAGGAAAGAATTTAGTCTTTTACTGCTATTCTCTTCTCAATTTACTCGAGGGGAGAGTCAAGTGGTTGGGGGAGAGGACGTGTGTTTCACGCCCTCACTCTATGTTAAATAACAAATCAACCCCAACCATAGGCAATAATGTTGTTTTGAATATAAAAAGCTGACGCTCGGTTTTTAAATTTTTCTGCAACAGTTCGTACGTGGTTTAAGCATCAAAATGTTTCCGAGACTGTATTTTAGCTAATCCTAAGCT
>JASEFT010000028.1:5526-15572 GCA_030018475.1 Candidatus Thermoplasmatota archaeon | reverse complement strand
AAACTCAGCGACGAAGTTCTTCTTGACTAGCTTTTTAGTTGAATCTATCTGCTGAATTTAAGTGAAAATATTTAATTTAGAAAGAGGATTTATTAACATGCTCAATTCGAAACTTAAAAATCTAAAAGAGTTCCATGGCCACTTAGGTCCTTATGTAGTTGTAGGCTTTAAAATGGGTGCGCTGGCATGCGAGCAATTGGGCAAAGGAAAAGGTCTTCATTGCGCTGTAAAAACAGGCTTGGTAAAGCCACTCTCTTGCATTATTGACGGTATCCAGTATTCTTCTTCATGCACTTTAGGCAAGGGCAATATAAAAGTTGAGGATGAAAGAAAAGCAGAAGCTGAATTTATCAAAGATAATAAAAAAATAAAGATAAAATTAAAGGTTGGTGTAAAGGGAGAGATAGATAGAAAGATTGGGATGGTAAAAGATGAAAAATTAGCTTTAAGGATTTATAAAATGAAGGATAAAGAATTGCTTGATTACGATCTGGAATTGCTTTAGTTACTGTGTTGCGACTTGCGAACTTCCTTTAATTTCATTTATAATTTCAATTGCTGCTTTCTTAGGATCATCGGCTAAATAAATACTCCTACCTACAATTACATAGTCAGCGCCTGCACTAATTGCGCTTTTTGCGTCGCCGCCTTGTGCTCCAATGCCTGGGCATAGAATTAGCAAAGAGCCTACTATTGAGCGAAGCTCTCTTATCCTGTCAGGTCTATTACCAGGAGCTATTATACCTGTAGCGCCTAATTTTACAGCAAGCTTTGCAAGCTCGTTAGAAATAGGCTTAAGATACTGTAGCGCTCCTTCATTAGACATTTCAGTCACTATAAAAACATCTTTTCCTATTAGTTTAGCTCCTTCAGTGCAAGCTTTCACAGAGTCTGTACCAACAAATCCATGTACTATTATGCCACCGGCGCCTTTATCAAATGCTTGCTTCATTATTAACAGATTAGTATTTGGTATATCTGCAATTTTGAAATCGCAGAGAACGTATGTTAGTTTGGAAATTTCTTTTATTATATTGATACCAGAGCTCAATACAAGAGGATAGCCTAGCTTAATTGCGTCTACAACAGCGCTGAGCTTTTTTGCAATCTCTAACGCTTTCTTGCCTTCTGTTTCATCCAAAGCCAAAATCAATCTTGATATTTTCTTCATGAATTTGAAATAGGCTGAAACACTAAAATATTTTTTCTATTGATTTTTTTACGGGCGTGAGGGGATTTGAACCCCTGACTTACAGCTTAGGAGGCTGCCGCCCTATCCAAGCTAGGCCACACGCCCACATCCATTATAGAATTGGTAATAGAAAGAGAACACTGCGGAATATTAAAATTTATGACCTCGTAGTTTTATTACATGTACAATGGATTTAATCTCTACAGGCTACGATATATTGGATGAGTATTTAGGCGGAGGACTGATTAAGGGCAGTACGAATCTAATAATAGAGCGGGGAGGCTTTTTGGGAAGGCATGGATGCTGGGGCGATGTCTTCTGTATATTACTATTGAAAAAACGACTCGAGCTCGGAGATATAGGACTTATAGACTGCTTCTCTGCCACTCCTTCACAGATTATCAGCCTTGCAAAAGATTACGGAGTTGATTTAACAATACCGCATAGCGAAGGTAAACTACATTTTTTAGATTTTTCAAGTTTAGAAATAGCGCCAATTACACTCGGAGTAAAGGAGTTTGATTTAACTACTTTCGCTTCTCAGTATGTGGAGAAGCTCCGCGAGCTAGTACCACAAGGAGATGTCTTCAATATTGTGATTTCTTTCACTTCTTCGATACTACGCTCTGGCGAAAACGAGATTTACGAGCATTTGGTAAGCGAGAAGAAGTTATATGAGTCTGCCAAAAGGACCTCTCTTTACCTTGTTGAAGGGATATTCCACACAGAAGAATACATTGATAGACTAAAGCCTTTATTCGATACAGTAATAGAGCTTAAGGTTACAGGCTGGGGAAAAGGTGTAGAGGCTTATAAAAAAGAGTATCGAAGAATACTTTTCGTAGAGAAGTCAAAAACCTCAAGCAAGCTCTCAATACCTTTAGAATACGAAATTAAACTCAAGCCTACGCCTGGACTCGAATTTTACAAGATATAATAATTTTGATATAGTGGAAAAACAATTTATAGCTGTGAAAGTATGAGAACATGCCCTTATTGTAAAGCAGCTGTGCCTGACTATGCTACCGTATGCTCAAAATGCTGGAAGACTGTAGAAGTGCCGGTTAAAGAGAAAAAAGAAGTAACACTAATGACAAAAGAAGATTTGGATAAAGCGCTGAAGCAAGATATCTCAGTGCTAGCACTTCCTAGAATATTCGAGCTAGACACTTACGTAAGGCTGGACCAAACTCAAAGAAAAGCAGTTGAAAATTTAAGTTCAAAATTAAAAGATGCAATAATGCAGTTTGGCGAAGAAGCGCTTGGCACAGAGAGCTATTTGACATTAGGAAATGCAGCTCTTGCAGTCGTAGACTATAATAGAGCTTTGGAATATTTTAATTTAGTGACAAAACTTGATAGAGCCAACAAAGAAGCTTGGCATAATAAAGGAATAGCTCTTTACAAGCTTAGCAAATACAGCGAGGCTGTAAAGTGCTTTGATGAAGCTTTGGCTATAGATAATAGTATTGCAGCTAGCTGGTATTGTAAAGGTTTAGCGCTCATCTATCAAGGCAAACTTCAAGAAGGTACTAGATGCTATGAAAGGGCTATAAAGCTGGACCCTAATTTAATGAAAAGAGCTAAATGGGGTAAATGAAATTAAGAAAAGGTGCCTTAGTTTTCTCGATACTGCTAATTTTGATTGGCTCGACTCTACTACAGTTTACAAGCGTAGAACATAAAGCATTTTCAGAAAAGACTGCAATCTTTCTTAAGTTAAGTATTTATACAGGGCGGGAAGCAAGTTTTGAGTTTTATATAGGCTCTGGCGCAAAACAGCAGGAAAAAGCTCGGAGTACAATTACCCGTGACAATTGGCGTAAGGAGTGCGAAAATATCTGGAAAAGTATCCCTGAAATTGTTTATGGAGAGTTTGGTAGTTTTATTAGAGACAAATTTAACACTACAGATTCAGCTGAAGATTTTGTAGAGCTTGTACTGGGCTGTGAAAATATTGTTAAAAGAATCAGTTTTGTAAATTATTCTGAAGGATTAGGCTTTTCAGGTGATGTGTATTTGAAAGTACTTGAGCTTAAACCTCTAAAATTTTTGAGAGATTTTCCTGAGGCTAATATTCCTACGCTCGCAGACGTAAATATCAACATAGATTCTGAGCACGGTGTTGAGAGTTCTGAGCTGCTACTATTACATTTTAGGCTTGTAACTAGAGAGATACTAATATATTCATCGATAAAAAACGATTTGCACTTAGTTAATGTTGCTGCGCTTTCGCCGTTTGGTGGATTTATTGTTCTAGTGGCATGTACTGCTTTGTCGCTTTCGTTATGCTTTTATTCAAGAAAGTATTTCAGAGGCGAGAAGCTCTACACGCCGCTTTGGATATTGGCATGGCTTTTTTATTTATGCGCTTTCATACCTTTCTCCAACTACATATTTATTTCTATCTGTATTGTCGGGGTGAGCATTTCTAGCGCTAAAGTCACAAGAAATATTTTAAAAGCTAGGCCTAAACTACCTAAAAAAGAGGTTATAGAGCCAAAAGAAGTTGGCGAAAAGGTAGAAAAATATCTTAAATAGCCCCGGGAGGATTTACGGAAGCCTTTCTTTCTCTTAAAAAGGGAAAGAAAGAGAAAAGTTCCCTTTCTTCGACAAATTTCCAAAGGAAATTTGGAGAGAGGATGAATCGAAGATTCATCCGAATTTCCCCTGAAGGGCTTTTCTTTTTTTTTAAAAAAGAAAAGGGCTTCTTTCGAACCTCCGTCCCAAGGTATCTCTACAGAGCTGGTTCCCTGAAGACTTTTCTTTCCAGCAAAGAAAAGGCTTCTGGCCAGAGCCTTGTATGATTGACCGCTACACTACGGGGCTGATTATTAATAAAGCTAAATCTACTTTATTAGCTTTTTGGACTGCAAGGTTTTTCAAATTGCTATTATCCACTGACCTAAAATTGCAGAGCATGCGAATATGAATGTAGCTTTTGGTAGGATTTTACCTGTCTGATAATCCCTTTCAATACTATCTGTGTCATAAAGTATTCCTGAGCAGAAATACACTATAATTACTACAAGTATTATCAAGTAGAGCCCCACTATAAGAGTGAATATATCTGAGGAAATAGCAGTATTAGTTAGCCCTAAAGCGCCCATATTTAAATTCTCCGCCCCACTTACGCTTACTAACGCATTCAGTAGATTTTGATAAAGTGCAGAGGTTATACCTAAAATAAGAGGTGCAAAGTAAAGGGCTGTAGCAAGCATCATATTTATAGCAGAGCCTAATTTGCTCCTTATATCGTTTTCTACCTTTTTCAAAGCTCTAAGATAGTTTGAAATTCTTACTAAGCTACGACCTGCAGAAAGATTATCTTTTTCTGTAGTTTTAACTAAAGCTCTAAATGCTGTTTTTACCATTCTTGAAGGATGATTCTCTAGAATGCCACATTTACCAAAAAGCACTTTGTCAAGAGATGCACGTTCTAAATTAATTCTATAGCAGATTTTAGTTAGGAGGTCGGAGCTGCACTTGTTACCAAGCAGTTGAGAAGTATCTTTCAGCACTTTCTCTAAAGGCTGATTTTCTGCGATCCTGTTTCCTAGTACGAACAGCACATCAGGAAGCTCTTCCTCTAGTTTTCTAAGCTTATCACGTTCCTCTTTCTGAGCTTTTACCTTAGCTATAAGCCAAACTCCTAGGCTAGTTCCAATTCCAACGATAGTAAAAAGCAACATTATATTTTGGATGTGGAAAATCAGGCTAAGGATGTAGCCTGAAAAAAATATTGCACATGCAATTGCTAAAGCAACTATCGTAATTACGAGAATTCTAATTTTAGTGAGACTATTAGGTATTGTAGAGAGCCCCAGAGTGCCAGGCCTTTTACTCAAAATATGGCGTGCATAACAGGCTGTAAAGCAAGGGAATACAAAAAGCAGAAGTACTGAGATTTCTAGAACTGTGAGTTTTAGTCCTCCTATAGTAAGGAGTGGTAGCATCGCGCTGAGTATCATAGGGAGTAAAATACCAATTGAAAAAAGCACCATTGTAGGCGCTGTAAGAGAATCAGCAAAACTGTCAATTTTAGATTTGGTACTTGTAATAACAAGTTCTGAAGCTTTCTCAATGCACCTTTCTCTACCGCTTTCGCTACTTTCAAGTTCTGCACTCCTTATAATATACAAAGCTTGCTTGAACTCGTCACCGCAATCGTGCTCGTTTGCAAAATTCACCATAGAATCTTCTATGTTAGCATGCTTCCGAACATATACGTTCCAAAGCATTTTTTTTAATGCGCTACCTAAAGGCTCTTCTGTATTATCAGCTGCAAGCTTAACTGCGCTTTCTAGTTGTGGTGAAATTTGCATACCTACGCCAAGATAATTTATAGCCTCAGGAAGTTTGCCAAAGCTCTTGAGTTTCAATTGCTCCGCATAATATTTAGGATAGTTAGCTAAATACGCTGCAATAGCCAATAGAATGACCATTACAAAAGGCAATAGGAATAATAGAATATTTTGACTTAAAGGAATGAGAAAATATAGAGCTGCAAATATTGTAACTGAGCTTAAGCATAAGATTAAACTTATAAAACAAGAGAACAGCAGCACATCAGCAGGCTCCAACTGCATATTAGCGAATTTAAGTGCTTCTTTAAGCTTATAATATCTCGATTGAGAATTAATATGTGATCGGATTTTCTTAAATCTAGCTCTTAAAATTCTAGCTACTGCTTTACAGCCTTTTACATACCAGTTGTTTTGATTATGCATATTCTAAATTGCTCTTAAACCAATCTTTCCACTCTTTTACAAGTTCGCTGTAATTTATTTTCTTACCAACGTTACTCTCAATTAAATTCCAAAATTTGTTGTTCGAAGCTACTACTATTTGAGGCGTTAGCAACCGATAGTTTTTAGCAACCTCTGCACACTCTACTAAAATTTTACGTATTTCAGCTCTTGCATTGATATTCTGAAATACTTCCTCGCTGCTCATACCCCACAATTTAGCAAGCTCGCTCAGTTTTTCTGATTTTTTGAAGTATTCTGTAGCTACAAGCTCGTCTTTTTTAAAGTCGTAGACCATTAGATCGTAGAACACGCCTTTTTCAGACTCGCGTTTAGAGAGCTCAGCAATTTGCACTACTCTACGAAAATAGCGCTGACTGCCGTGCGGTCTTATAAGTCCCATTACAACAACGATATCTGTAGCGCTAAAAGAGTAGGGTGAAATTCCCAAATCGTAAACTACTCTCTGAAAAACTGTTTCTGCATTATTGCCATGGATAGTTCCTAGAACAGAGCTACCTGCAGTGCCTGTACGCATAGATTCGTAAAGAGTTTTAGCTTCATTACCTCTAACTTCACCTATAACTATTGCACTTTCGCCCAGTCTCAAAGCTACTTTTAGTGCTTTCTCTGCATCTAGCTCTGAGGTTGCTGATATTGTGCCTCTTGTGAGAAGCGATTGTATTTTATAGCCTAGCATTTTGAACTTAGCTATTGGCAGCTCAAGAGTATCTTCAATTGTAAGAATTCTTGTAGAGGTAGGGAATTCGAACAGTAGCGAAGCTAGCATAGAGGTCTTACCGGAGCCTCTGCTACCTGCAATAAGAATTGCTGACCTAGCATCGATTAGAAAAGACAAGAGGGCAGCGCCTAAACTAGAAATTGTTTTGTTATGAATTAATTTCAATAGATTCCAAGGCTCTGAAGAATGCCGTCTTAGCGCAAAAGCCAAGCCTTTAGGTGAGAGCGGCTTACCTAGCGCTGTAACCCTTGTCTCGTAGGTACTTAAATCGCATTCTAGCACTGGGAAACTCTCTGAAAAAGGTCTTCCTGCAACAGCTCTGAATCGAGATAGTAAACTTTCTGCCTCTGAGTAAGTCAATCTTATATTAGTTTGAAATTTACTGCGCAATTTAGGATTACAACTGCTTAAAACTAGATATATTCTGCTCTCTTCTACAGGCGCATCAATGTACACATCTTGAACGTTTGGATCATTAAGAAATATTTCTAAAATTCCCAACCCGGCAGTATATTTTGCAAGTATAGTAGCAAGCTCTTTAGCATTTTCTAGCGATTCCCCATCAATATTACCAAGTTTGATGTCGAGCTCTTTAGCAAGTTTGTAAATAAGCTCTGTACCAGCTTTCTCAATATAGTTTCTAGCACTTTCAAAAGATAGTTCCAAATCATCAGGAAGTTCTAAAGATAGCTGAGCTTTGGCAAGCTCTATAAGCTTTACATGCTCTAGAGGAAGCTCGTATTCAGAAGGAGTTACATAGTAAAAATCTTCAGTTTCATTAGCACTGCTATAAAGTGCTACTTTAGAGCCGTTCAGCTGATATTCTGCAACAAGCTCTGAGTTGCTAGTGAGTGCTGTCTCTAGCCAGAAAGGTGAAAAGCTTGGTTTGTATAATTGATTATTACTGAGTATTTTTGAGATACCTTTTTCAAGCACATAAAATTCGAATTTTTCTTGAGGTTCTTCTGATTGTAAAGCTTCTAATTTTATAGCTCTGGCAATTCCTTCGAATTTCTTAGCTATATATTCTAGATTCTTTAACGTATTAACTCTGCATGCAACGCAGCCCCCTTTATATGAATGCTCTAATTTTAAGTTACTAACTACAAAATTCCAGAACTTATGAAAATCCTTGTCTAAAAGCTCAGCCAGAAAATTAAAAAATTTTTGAGGGTTAAGATAGCATTTAGAGCATTCTTTAGAGCATTTACCGCTTAACGAAAATCGATAGAGCTCTGATCTTAAAGTAGCAAGTGCTTTAAGTATTGACACGCTAGCGCCGAAATACTCGCGCTCTATGTAGTGACTCAAAACTATTCTCTCGGGGTTGGGCTTCTCACAAAGCTGCTGTAATATACATTTAATACAAATGCTTCCAAGCTTTGAGTTATCGTTGTTATAATTAGAGCAGTCTTTACATTTTATAATAAGCTTACCATTGGAAAATTCTGCTATAGGCTTGTATTTAGACGAATTTTTCAGTCTTAAGACCATTAATATTTTAATTAGGATATAATATTTAAAAAACCTAAGTTGTATTATACTAGTCAGATACTTTAGGACTTATTCTTCTCGCCATACGTACCTACATCTAGTACAGATATAAAATTTAGTTTCAGGCTCGTCACCGCCTCTTATCTGCTTAATTACCCAGTGAGCTTCTTTGTTATTGCATTCCGGACATTCTATTCTTGTCCTAGGCAAAGTATCTTCTCTCTTTTCAATAATTTTCAGCTCGCTCTCTCTTGGCGGCGTGCCCACGATAATACTGCTCTCAATCTCTTTCTCAGTCTGGCACTTCTTGCATTTAAGTTTGCCTTGGTAAGGATACATTAAAGATTTGCAGTTAGGGCAGAACATTTTTTTATCAAGATGAATAACAGCAACTAGAATAATAATTTTTTCATTTTAGGTATTACTATAGTTCCTTCCACAGCGTCGCCCACATCTTCAGTCAGATTTCTCAAGTAAAGCGCGCCGGTATAAGCAGAGATTATAGCATCAAGCTCGTGCTTTGTAAAAATTTCATTTTTTAATATTAAACCAAGCTCAGAAAGATTTCTCTTTGCGACAGCAAGATCTTTACTATAAATCCCTAAAATTTTCGCGCTCGCAGTTGGAAATACTTCTATAACTTTAAAGTTAAGTTTTTCTAATTCCTTTGCAAGGAGATAACCTCTTTTCGATAACTCATGCATGCTCTTCATTATAGGTGCAAAAGCACCGTACTTCTTGAGCTCGCGATCGCATTTCCTAATTTTGGGCTTTAGCAAGAAAGGCGCGTCTATAGCTACAATATCCGGTTTCGTTGCCTTGACACACTCTATAATCTCGCTGTCAGTGTGAAGAACGAAGGTCTTTGGTACATTACCATCCAAAATACAAATGCCAGTTTTGTTTTTTTCTTTTCCAGCGAGGTCTATACCTAGAGACGTCATTTTTTGAAGCTCTCCTACTTATCTTAAACTCTCTGCACGAAATTCGAGCAAAAAGTTATGGGGCTGCCCAGATTCGAACTGGAGTCTGAGCGTCCCAAGCGCCCAAGGATAGACCAAGCTACCCCACAGCCCCTTTTAAGATAATCTTTTATTGGAATATAAAAATTTATATTCGCTATAGAGAATGCAAAAAATGCAAAATAACAATATGTCCTATCTGCTATAAAGAATATACTAAAAACGATATCTGTCCAAAATGCGGTGGCGAACTATACCTTCCGTTAACTCTAAATTTGCCCTAAATGTGGCGGCAAGTTATATTTGCCGATATTCTAGAAGCACATAACATATATAGCTACAATTGTTCCTAGTAAAGCTTCTCCTACAACAAGCCCTATACAGATAATATAGCTATCTATTAATTTCATCGTTTTTGTTCTATCATCCCATCCTTCAGCTTCTGCTTTAGGCTTTAGCCATTTAGCCTCCCATAAATTGCGCATTGCGCCTCCAAGCAAAATAGTTAGTGATACAGGCAGTGGGAAGTACAAGCCCAATCCAAAAGAAGTGCCCATCCCAGTAATTATTTCTATAAATATACCTGTAAAGAATCCTAGAATAATCAAATTCCAAGGTGCTGCGCCACCCATTAAAGCTAGCGAAAAGCCTGCAAAAGCCTTTGCCTGAGGTGCAACTAGCTGTAATTCTCCTTTTGCTAGCCCTATCGAGAAAATAGTAGCTGCAGTAACTGCAATAAAAGCGCCAGGCACTAAGCCAGTAAGCTCGCCTTTGATTAAATTGTAAGGTTTAGTACCGCAATAGATACCTATTTTGAAATCGCCAATTATATCTGCGGAAAGAGAGACTGCACTACCGAAAACAGCAGTGCCCACCAAAGCCATTACCAAAAGAGTTTGTACATCAGT
>JASEFT010000028.1:0-5427 GCA_030018475.1 Candidatus Thermoplasmatota archaeon | reverse complement strand
CTACCGAAAACAGCAGTGCCCACCAAAGCCATTACCAAAAGAGTTTGTACATCAGTTCCTAAAACGTAAAATATGCCTACAAGTAGCATTAAAGTAATGAAAGAGCATGCAGAGACAGGCGTTGACCTTATTTCACCCATTGTCTTGACTGCAATTGCAGAAATGAAAAGAGTAACTACTACCATCACAACGCCAAGACTGAAAGATTGTGATACTGGGTAGCCGTAAGCAATAAACAAAATACTAGTTCCTAGTAAAGTAACCATCATAAGTAAAGGAATATGTGAGTAAGGCCATTCGTACCAGCCTCTACCTGCGATAAAATCTTTTCTTTCACCGCCTTTAAGCTTGAGAATGTCTTTTGTAAAACTTTTGAATAAATGCGACATTTTAATGATTGCAGTAATACCTCCTCCTAAAATTATACCTATCCCTATTGGGATTGCAACTTGCATGTGAGCCATTATAGCACCTGAAGGCTTGCCGAAAAATGGTGCAACGTTTAGTAGCGAATAAAACCCTTCCTCAATACCCATTGCTTCGCTGCCGGGATAGTAAAAAGGATATTTGAAAATCAGAGCCAAAGGCACTACAACAAACCATGCGAAACCTGAGCCCCCAAATACTATAAAGGCGCTTCTAAATCTCATAAACCAGCCTGAGGCGAACATCATTGGCGAAAGTGATAAGCCTAGATGAGTGTAGGTGTAAACATCGGTTTCGTAAGGCTGGATTATATCGCCAGCACGATACCATTTACTTCCTAATAAAATTCTATCGAAGATAGGTATTCGCTGCCCTTCATGCAAGATTGTAGGGAAATCACGTATGAATGCGAATGCAAAGCTAGCGCAGAACCAAGCAGCAAATAATTTCAAAGTTCTAAGTGCCTTCTCTACAGCGCCCTTGGATATATCGTAAGCCATGTCCATCATTTTAATAGTGCCTTCAAAGCCAGGCACAGGAAGAGGATCTTCAATCAGCCATATACGCCTGAAGATAGTGAAATAGAGCACTCCGAGCATTCCTCCAATAATAGTTGCAATTATAGCTAAAGAAGCTGCTGGTATTACAGTTTCGCCAATCAGCCTAGCACCGCCTCTACCCAGATAATCTCCATGATAAGCTAGTAAGAAAATTGCAGGATATGTAAAGACAAAACCAGTGCATGTAGCGCTAGCGCCTGTACTACAGCCGGCAGAAATATTTATTTCTTCAGGTCGCCACTTTAGTGCAAGTCCTAAAATATAAACTAAATACCAGTTACCGCCAACAATCATTCCTATTTTAAGGCCAACATACTGATTAATTACTGTGAACACTCCGCCCACAACAACTCCAAGTAAAACTGTCTTCCAAATCCATTGCCTTCTTAAAAAGCTCGTTGCCCTATACTTCTCATCTAAATACTGCTCTAAAACGCCTGTGTTAAAATTAGCGTATAAATCTACATCGTAAGGCTCTATCTTATCTTTCTCTATAGCTTCAAGTCCTTTAGCGGTAGGAACTCTACGATAAGCAAAAGTTCTTAGTTTAGGCATTTGTAAACATATTCTCTTACAGGCTATTTAATTTAATTGGTAATATTTATCTGTGTAGTATGCAATGTAGCTCACTAGGAGAAAATATGGCAATAGGATATGTATTGATAGCAACAACACCTGAATATGATAATATGGTATATAAAGAATTGCAGAGAGTATCTGAAATAGTGGACGTTTACGGAACCGCCGGAGAATATAATATACTTGTAAAAATAGTAGCTGATGATATTGACAGTATTAGTGAGGTTGTAGTAAGTAAAATAAGGAAAATTTCAGGCGTTACTTTTACAGATACACTGCCTGTGATAGAAAAATTTTCGGAGCATTTGAAATTTCCTAAAGCTACTGTTGGTAAAAACACTGAGTTTTTGCTTGTGAACACACAACCGCCTAGAGACGCAAACGCTTATAACGAAATATCGAAATTACAAGAGATTATAGAAGCTTATATGGTGTTTGGTAAATATGATATCATAGTAAAAGTAGGCGTAGAAAATGTAAATGTATTTCTAAACTATTTGATGCCGAAAGTAAGGAAAATATCTGGTGTAGTATTTACTAAATCGCTTATTACAAGAGCCGTTGCCTAATTTCAACAAAAGTTTGCAAATTGTACTGCAATCAAAAATAATATCTTTATCAAACTCTATACTGATGTTGCGAACAAAAAGAAAATGGAAATAGCGACGAAGTTCTGGCGCAAGCCTTTAGACCTAGAGAGATGGAAAATACCAAGTGGAGAAGTTAAAATTCTAAAAGATAGATGCAAAGGCTGCAATTTCTGTATTAAGTTGTGTCCTGCTGAGGTTTTAAAAGAATCTGAAGATTTTAACGAGCTTGGCTATCACTACCCCATAGTAGAAAAGCCTGATAAATGTATTAACTGCTCTTACTGCCAGGCTATATGCCCTGAGCTCGCTATCTGGAGTATAGCTAAGGAGACTTAAAGATGCGCATGCAACAATCTGTATTAGTAATAGGTGGCGGAATTGCAGGAGTGCAAAGCGCATTAGACCTTGCAGACCAGGGCATTAAAGTTTATTTGGTTGATAAAAGGCCTAGCATAGGTGGAAATATGGCTAAACTAGACAAAACATTTCCTACCAACGATTGCTCTATGTGTATTTTAGCGCCTAAACTAGTAGCTTTAGGGAGGCATGGAAATATTACTCTGCTTACAAACTCAGAAGTTGTGAGTGTGGAGGGTAAGAAAGGTAATTTTAAAGTTAAAGTTAAGCTAATGCCGCGATATATAAAAGATGATTGCGTTGCTTGCGGAGAATGCTCTCTGGTATGTCCTGTAATTCTACCAAACGAGTTTGATGCTGGATTAGGCTCTAGAAAAGCTATCTACACGCCTTTTCCGCAGTCAGTACCTTCAACTTATATTATAGATCTAGAAAATTGTTTGAATAAAGGAGGCATAATAAAATGCAAGCATTGTGTTGATGCTTGCGAATCTAATTCTATTGATTTCGATGCAAAAGAAGAGATTATAGAGCTGCAAGTGGGAGCTGTTATTTTAGCTACTGGGTTCGAGCTGCTCGACCCTAGAATAAGGAAAGAATATGGCTACGGCAAATTTGAAAACGTAGTTAGTTCTTTAGAATATGAAAGATTACTATCTGCAAGCGGCCCTACTGGAGGCAAAATTTTAAGGCCTAGTGACTTAAGAAAACCAAATAAAATAGCTTTTATTCAGTGCGTAGGCTCTAGGTCTGAGCAACTAGGCTACCCTTATTGCTCAAGAGTCTGTTGCATGTACGCAACTAAAGAAGCTTCTATATCTAAAGATGCTGACCCAGCTACAGAAATATACATTTTTTATATGGATTTGAGAGCTTATGGAAAAGATTTTCAGCAATATTATAATAAAGCGCAGGAAATGGGTATTAAATATATTAGAGGAAGACCTTCTTCTATTTACGAAATTCGTAATAAAAATATTTGCATTAGATACAAAGATACTTACACAGACAGAGTAGAGGAGTTAGAAGTTGAGCTTTTAGTACTATGCTCTGCAATAGCGTCTAGCATTGAGAACAAAAAACTTGCTGACATTTTAGGTATAGAGCTAGATGAAAACATGTTCTTTAAGCAAAAAGATCTTTTGCTAGACCCTATAGCGAGCACAAAAGAAGGTATTTATTTGGCAGGCTGCGCGCAAGCTCCAAAAGACATACCAGATACTGTAGCGCAAGCTAGTGCAGCTGCTGCAAAAGCGTCATCAGGAATTAAAAAAAGGGCATTAAAAAAAAGTTCACCTCCAGAAACTGCTATTCCCTACGAGTCTCCTAGAGTCGGTGTCTGGGTTTGTAAATGCGGTAAGAATATAGCTGGCTATCTTGATGTGGAGGAGGTAGCAAAATATGCAGAGCAACTGCCATATGTTGCTCATATAGCTGTAGAGCTTTTCGCATGCTCTGAAGATGCTCTTAGAAGGCTCAAAGAAAGCATTGAAGAGCACAAATTAAATCGTGTGGTTATAGCTGCATGCTCACCAATAACGCATGCGCCGCTGTTCCAAGATACAATCCAAGAGGTGGGTCTCAATAAATATTTACTTGAGTTTGCAAATATTCGCAACCAATGCTCTTGGGTTCATTCACAGGAGCGTAATAGCGCAACTGAAAAAGCCAAAGCTCTTGTTAGAATGGCAGTTAGTAAAGTTTCGTTGCTAGAGCCTTTAAAAGAATACGAACTGCCAGTACCTAAGAAGGCGCTTGTAGTTGGCGGAGGTATTGCAGGTATCAACTCTGCTATAGCTTTAGCTCAATTCGGAATTGAAGTAGCCCTTGTAGAGAAAGCTGAGAAGCTAGGTGGAAAGCTCAATTCGCTCTACAAACTTTTTCCTTCAGACCTAGAGGCTTCTAAAGTATTAGAGAAATTATTGAAGCAACTTAAAAAAACTAAAAATATTGAGATATTTAAGAATGCCAAAATATCAGCTGTTACCGGCTATGTGGGTAATTTTGATGTTAAGCTAACTTGTAATGGCAGTGCTAGAAGAGAAGAGAAAATTTCGCAAGTAGGCACTATAGTTTTAGCTACTGGCTGCGAGGAAATAGTCTTAGGAAACTCAAATTATTATGGAAAGCATCCTAATATTATTACTCAGTTAGAGCTTGAGACTAAGCTCAAGGAAGGCAAGCTTGGCAATAATTTTACAAATGTAGTAATAATAAACTGCGTAGGAATGGATGAGCAAAGACCTTACTGCTGCAGAATAGGTTGCGGCAATAGCATAAAGAATGCAAAGCTTATAAAAGAGAGAATACCAACCGCGAATATTTTCATTCTTTACAAAGACATGCGAATATTTGGCAAACAAGAAGAAGAATATTTTGCAGATGTGCTTAAGAATGTAAGACCTTTCCTTATAAGATATGACAGGGAGCCTGAGGTTGAAATAGAAAATAACTTAATCAAAGTTAGAGTTAAAGATTTACTGCTAAATGAAGATTTAGAAATTGCTACTGACCTGTTAGTACTCACACCACTGCTTGAGGGTAGTAGAGATGTAGAAGAGCTCAAAAAAATATTAAAACTCCCTACAGGCGCTGGCGATTTCTGGCAAGAAGCGCATGCCAAACTAAGACCTCTCGATTTTAATACCGACGGTATTTATTTATGCGGTAGTGCGCAGTACCCTAAAAATCTAGCTGACTGCACTGCCCAAGCTTACGGCAGCGCTGCAAGGGCAGGCATACCTATGCTGAAAGGATTTGTCAGAGCTGAAGGTATTGTAAGCACTGTTGATAAAAACAGATGCTCAGGCTGCGGAATTTGTATTGCTATATGCCCTTACGATGCAATCCAACTCGTTGAAGGTATAGCCAAAGTTAACGAGGTAGTATGCAAAGGCTGCGGCGCTTGCGTAGCA
>JASEFT010000027.1 GCA_030018475.1 Candidatus Thermoplasmatota archaeon | reverse complement strand
AAAAGTTTGCAAATATCTGCCTCACTTTCGAAATTCTGTTCAAGTCCCAATATGGGTTATCGGTTTAAAATGATGTTTTAAAAATTTCCCTCTTTATAACCCCACCTACAACTTTTTATAACCAACTTATAACTAACTTATAACTAACCTATAACTAAGTAGAATATCTCCAACGCTTGATCGGAAGACGTGGAACAAGTATTCCGGTCAATGCGAGAGCTCACCCACCAAGACTACGAATCCTTCATCCAAACTCACGATTCCGTTAGCATAGAAGATGTAAAAGTCAAGCTCAACAAAAAATGGAGAATAACAAGATTCGCGCCTTCACCAGATTATAAACCTGAGACTACTACTGTTTGGTCTTTCCCAGATCGTGGTGATTGGGCTACGCATATAGGAAATTATCGAGGAAACTGGTCTCCATTCATACCTAGAAATTTGATTTTGCGCTATACGAAAAAAGATGATTTAGTACTTGATCAAATGGTAGGAAGCGGAACTACGCTAGTAGAATGTAAGCTTTTACAGAGAAATGCGCTTGGTGTAGATATAAATCCAGATGCTATAATGGTTACGAGAGACAGGTTAAATTTTTCTTACAAACCTTTAGATGAAGATTATAAAGAGCCTGAAATTAGAACTTATGTTGGAGATGCTAGGAATTTGAATTTGATAGATGATGAAACTATAGATTTAATTGCTACTCATCCGCCTTATGCAAGTATAATTCCTTATTCCAAAACCAGAGTAGAAGGAGATTTATCGAGCGTGCATAACATAGCAGAGTTTGCTGAGGAAATGAGAAAAGTAGCAAAGGAAAGCTATCGTGTACTCAAACCAGGGAAGTACTGCGCTATCTTAATAGGCGACACCAGAAGGCATAAGCACTTTGTTCCAATCACACATAGAGTAATGCAAGCTTTTCTAGATATCGGCTTCATTCTAAAAGAAGACATCATAAAACTTCAGTGGAAGATGAAGAGCACTCGTGAAAAATGGCGCGGTACGAAATATGATTTCTTTTTGATTGGTCATGAGCATTTATTTGTTTTTAGAAAGGCAGAGAAGGGTGAAAAAATAGATAAATTCAAAGAGAGCATAAAATGGCAATAAAAATGTTATAATGCAGTGGAAGCGAAGAATTTTTTTACTACTCTTCAACCCATGCCTCATTAGTTTTATAATCGCAATATAATTTCAATTGGGAAAGCAAATCTTTGAAACCGATTATCAAAGGAACATCATCAGTCTTTGCAAGATATGCGTATAGATTCTTTTCCTTTGTTTGATTTCTTTCTTCGTCTACTAGCATGCATGATAATCTTCCGATCATCACAGGAATCGCGCATTCCGGCTTAGTCGATAATCCTTGCATACTATGCTCCGTTATAATATCTTTCTCAACTTTTTCCCATATGCTTTGAGGTATAACTGATGTATGAGCTCCTGTATCTATGATAGCATCGTAAATCTTTGACCAGCCTGATGACATTTTTAACTTTATAGCACCTTTTAGTCGTACAATTTCGTAACCTTTAATTTTCCGCTCTAAATCCTTGTGAGTAAAAGTTTCAAAATATAAGTTTACCCTGGAGCCCATAAATATGTTCTCCGCATTCGACAAACATTACTGGAAAATCGTCTCTCTTGCTTTTCCTTCTGGCTTCTTCTTCGACTTTTCCTAGATTTCTACCAAAAGCTATTACTTTTTTATCAACTACTGCCACCCACATATCAACATATTTCTCAAGGAGCTTTGTATGGTTTCGCCGTGCCCAATTTAGGTCTCTCCAAAATGCTTCAGACGTTTTCTCTTTGCTTCTCATAATTCTCTATATGAATAAAATACTATTTAATAATTACGTGAGCTAACCACAGCCAAGCGACGATGACTCAGCGGATATCGCTCCTTCTAACTGCCTCTTAATTCTTATATAAAAATAACGAGTAGTTTGCTAATATGATAGAAAAATTTTGATTACAAATGTAGCAAAACATTTGAGATTATAGCTATCGTTTGTATGTAGAGGAATGGGTGCCGATATATATCATAAACTGGTCGAGGAAATACAAAAATGTAAATGACTTTAAAAAGGACTACCCTAAATTCGCGCCACTTTTTGACATAAAAAAACCCATGAAAAGACATTTGAGAAAATCTTTCCAACGTTACTCAAGGAAGTTTTCGTCTTTAGAGAAAACATCATAAAGCTCCGGTGGAAGATGAAGAGCACTCGTGAAAAGTGGCGCGGTACGAAATATGATTTCTTTTTGATTGGTCATGAGCATTTATTTGTTTTCAGAAAACCAGGCAAAGGAGAAAGCTTGGTGAAATTCAAGGAAAGCTCAAAATGGTGGTAAATTATAAGTGTACAATTCTTTAATGAGCTATAAAAAATGACAAGAAGAATGGAATGCTGAGTTTGTGAGAAAGGAAAATTATCCTATACTGGCAATTCGCCGATTGTTAGAATACCAAAGACTATCGCGAAGTTTATGGGGCTAGCAAAGTGGAAAGAGATATTAATTAGACCTGAAAGGAAGAAGAAAATCGTTATTGCGATAAGCTCAGCATAGAATAGCAACTAACTCTTTTAAGCTCCTTATCACATTTTCCCCTTCTCTACTTCCGTTCCTATCCACATAAAAAGCTCTTATCCGTAATCTTTTAGGCACTAAATAATCAAACTCATAATGATCACCAACATGAAGAAGCTCTTCTTTTTCTATTCTCAATTTTTCTAATAATTTCAAATAAAACTCAGGTGTTTTTTTAACAAGCCCGAAATCAGTAGTTGAAGAAAAAAGAGCGCTAAAATACTTTCGTAATGATTTAGTCGTTACCTCAATAAATTCTCTTGCAGCATTTGAAGCTATTACCAACTTAAATTTTTTACTCAGCTTCTCTAAACTTTCCTCCACATCACTATAAATTCTCACTCTATCCTCATATTCTTTCAATAAATTCTGCCACCCCTCAAGTCCAAAATATCTAAACCAATACCTAATATCATACCATTCTATTCTTCGCTCGCCAACTTTCATATATTCATTCATAACAAATTTTTTAGCATCTTCAAAAGAAATTTTATTCTTTTGGGCATATAGTCTAGGTACTCCTTCACACCAAACTAAATCTGCGTATTGATAATCAACTAAAGTACCGTCAACATCAAAAGATATTATTTTGATCATTATTCTATTTTCGTATTTTTAAACAGTTCGGTCTTTTCGTTTTTCGCTCATATACTCTAAAGGATATCTTCCAGCTATTTTCTTATTCCATAAATTTAAGAAAATCATCTGTTACGCGATAACGAGGCTTCGTAAATGAAATCTTAACTTCTCACTCTATATCTTTCTTTAAGCTCGCCGAGCTTGCCTCTGTTCCAAGTGCCTACTTTGCTGAAGGAGCCTGTAACGCGAGTAATACCCTCTACTGCGGTAGAGGTGCAATAGGCGCAATTATCATAGAGCCCTCGCACAACCTTTCCGCAAGTAAGGCATGATGTGAACTCAGGTGAAAATGCAATTTGCGCGTTGGCAGTATGCTTGAAAACCTTTTCTACAAAGTTTGCAATACTCTCTGCGCTAGGCAAGCTATCTGCAATCCAGATATGAGTTAAAGCGCCAGCCTCTATCATAGGATGAAAAAGACCTTCAAGCTTAACTCTATCTATGGGATTTATAGGAGCTCCTACATTAAGATAAGTTGAGTTCGTATAGTAAATTTCGCCTGTGCTTTTATCACCTTTTACTACAGCGCTTGCTTGTACTGGGTAGTAAGCAAGGTCTAGTTTTGCGAGTCTATAAGCAGTGCTCTCCGCAGGGGTTTGCTCTAAGGGCATTTTAAGATTGTATTTATTACCATACTCTTCGGCTTTGCGCTTCATAAAAGCAATAACTTTCAGTCCAAACTTCAAAGCTTCTTTGCTTTCATGCAACTGCTGCCCTGTATGGTACTGCACCATTTCGTTAAGTCCTAAAATACCTAGTAAGAAAGTAGCACGGTGCAAGCGATAATATGGCTCATTATCAAGAGCCATTGCAAGTAAAGTTAAAGGTCCTCTATTACCGAGCGCCAAGAGCTTTGTAATGAACTCGCGCTTCTGATAATGAGCTCTAGCAACAAGTTCTATTCTACTGTCTAAAAGCTCGAAAAGTTTATTATCGTTACCGTTTGCTTCGTAAGCTATTCTAGGCAAATTTATAGTTACATTTTGCATAGCGCTATACCGCATTTTCCAGGGTGTTTTTGCATCTTCTAAATCATTTTCGTTGAGCATAAATGCAAGTCTGCAGCACTCGCTAATCTTAGCTGTACCGTCTCTGTCAAACACAAAATAGGTATTGCCTTTATCGCCTGCTACATCTGATATCAGGCTGAGAAATTCCTCATGCCCTTGCGTGGAAAAGAAATTATCAGTGAGATGCACGTTAGGCTTAGGGAAGAAGAAAGGTCTTCCTAGAGCATCGCCTTCTTTATAAACTTCGAAAAGAGCCTTAGCAAATCTTTGACTTTCGTTAGTATAATCTCTGTAAATTTTGCCTGTATACTCTCCTCCAGGACCTATTGCATGGACATCAGCGAAATGCTCCGGGACTTCCCAGTAGATATTGAGGTCGCTGAAAATGCTCTGCCCTCCTCTAGCTACAGCTTGCTGCGCGAATTCGAAAACTAATATCTGCGCAAGCTGTTTCATCCTCCTATCGTCAATACCGACAAGATAAGGTGCAAGGAATATATTTACAGCATCCCAGCCTATTGCTCCTGCAAAAGAGCCCTGTAAAGCAGCTGAGAATTTGATAAGCTGACTGATGAGAACTTCTGCATGCTTAGCAGGCTTTGCTATAGAAATAGCGTTAGGAAGGTTAAGCCCGAATTTTTTAACATATTCTATAGAATTGCCGGAGCAGTAAGGCCTATCAACCATACCAAGATCATGGAGATGTATAGCGCCTTTCATATGAGCGTCAGCCACGTCTTGCGAAAAAACTTCTAACAGAGCAAATTCTTTCTTTATTCTTTCAGCCAAGCTTAGGTTAGTAGCCTCTGGGCCGTGAGGCACGTTTGCGTTCTCTTTGTTGGGAGTAATGATAACAGTTCTTGCATCGTAGAGTGGCACTCCAAGCCTAGTATGCTGACGCCTTACCCTTTCCAAGCCATATTCTATAAGCTTTGCATTTGTTAGCTCCCTGATAAGAGGCGCTGTAAGTACTTCTATTTCTAAGCTTGCAATTAGCTTCTCAACTTCCTTAGCTATTATTCTAGCTGCATCAGTATGAATATCAGTCTCTCTAACTAAAGCCTCGTAAATTTTCTGCCTATCCCATTTACGGATTTCTTCGTCAGAAGTTCTTACGAAAAGCGCCAGCTCTGTACTCTCTTCTTCCTCCTTCTTTATTTCTCTTATACCAAAATCGCGTGCTCTCATTACAAGCACCTTTTTTAATGAAAACATTAATGAACCTAGTAATTATTAATTCTTTTGAAAGAAGCCTTTCTTTCTCTTTTTGGAAAAGAGAAAGAAACTCTTCAGGGAAAGAAAGAGAAAAGGGAAAGAGAAAAAAATCCCATGTTTTTCTTTTCCCGTGAAGGGCTTTTCTTTTTTCTAAAAAGAAAAGGGCTTCAGGGAAAGAGGGAAAAATCCAGGAAAAAGGGGAGAAAACCGTAGGTTGTCTCCCCTTTGTCTCAACAAGCTTAAAATACTAAAAAAACATTAACTTTCTGTATGCTAAAAATTACTATAGGAGAGCCGAGATGGGGATATAGGACAGGAGGTACTGTAAGAGATATTGCAATTTCGCAAACTGGCAAATACATAGTTTTAGCTTCATATGACGGCTATGTTTATTTTACAGATGCGAAAGGCGATTTACTATGGGACTATAAAGTTGGTAAAGAAGCAAGGGATGTGGCAATCTCAGCGCAAGGTAATGTTTGTATCGCTTCCTCGGAGGGAGGCAATATTTATATATTCGATAAAGCAGGTAAAACGTTAATGGAGCACAAAGCAAATGCTGTTGTACGAGAAGTTGCAATTTCAAGTGATGGCAAATACGCAATCGCAGGTTCAGACGATAAAAATATTTATTTTTTCGATTGCCAGAAGAAGCTGTGGGAGTATAAAACTGACGGCTGGGTAGGAAGAGTAGCAATCTCAAAAAATGGCGACTATTGTGTTGCAGGCTCTACAGACAACAATATTTATTTTTTCAATAACTTAGGAAAACTTTTATGGAAATATAGAACAAGGAGCTGGCTCGAATCTGTAGCTTTAACTCAGGATGGTAGCTACGCAGTAGGAGGCTCCGACGATAGAACCGTATACTTCTTTAATAGAGAGGGCAAATTATTGTGGAGCTATGAAACAATCAACCCTATTTTGTGTATAAGAACTAGTGCAAACGCAGAGCTTATCGCAGTTGGTGTAGAGTGCGAAGCTTATGTGTTCAATAAAGTAGGGAAGCTACTATGGCATAGAGTAGTTGGGTTCGAAATTCCAGAGCTCAAGCCCTGCCTTAATAGCGAGCTTGTAGCTATAGGTAGTAGAAGTGGCTGGATAGATGTATTCGATAAATCTGGGAAGCTCCTTTGGAGATATAATGCAGGCTGCTGGGTGGAGTCTATAGATACAACTGAGAGCGGCAATTTTGTTGTTGCAGGCTTGCAAGACGGTAGAGCACTCTTTTTCGATACTACTAAAATAATAATGGATAAGGTAGAGAGTGTTAGAGCCAAAATAAGCTGGTTGAAAGATAGTATTAAAATTTCAGATAGCGATTTAGTCAAGCTCGAAAGTTTATTGACCAATTCTAAAGAATACGCAACTTCACATTATTACACTGAGGCTTCTCAAAATATTGCTGATTGCGAAGCTCTACTAGCTAGGCTTGGAAAAATTGAAATTAGAAACTGCAGTGCATGCGGTAGAAAGGTAGAGAAAGACTGGATTGTATGCCCCTTCTGCGGCAGAGCTTTACGAGTGTAGAAAAAGAAATGGTTATAAAAGAGTTGCATTTTAGAAACATATTCTCAGACAGCAAATTCCTTTATACTAAAAATCTAGTACCTGGCTATAGAGTTTACAATGAAAAGCTTGTAGTTTATAATAATGTGGAATACAGAAGATGGAGTCCAAGAAGGAGCAAGCTAGCAGCAATGCTAATTAAGAAATGTAGTACAATGCCTATAGTGCCTGGAGCCAAAGTTCTTTATTTAGGCGCTGCTTCAGGTACTACTTGCTCGCATATTTCAGATATTATTGAGAACGGTGTTGTTTATTGCCTAGAGTACTCGCCCAGAGCGTTTAGAGACCTTGTGCAAGTATGCAGAAGGAGAAATAATATGATACCTATTTTAGGAAATGCAAATAAGGCTAGCGCTTACGAGCATTTTTTAGAGTATGTAGATGTTATTTATCAAGATATAGCGCAAAGGAATCAAGCTGAAATTTTTTTGAGGAACGTGAGATTCCTTAAAAAAGGTTGCTTTGGTATTATTATGCTGAAAGCGAGGAGCATAAGCGCGGTAGATAAGCCTGATAAAATTTACAAGCAAGAAATTGTCAAGCTCAAAGAAGGCGGGAAATTGACTATCGCGGAGACTATAAATTTAGAGCCTTACGAAAGAGAGCATTTAGCAATAGTCTCTATAAAAATTTAATTTGATAAATATGGGTATTAAATTCCAAGGTTATTACAAAACTCTTAAATTATTATTGCCAGTGGGTATTGCCGGGTTTGTAATAATATTTTTATACGTACTTGGTGCAAAATACCTTCTTCTGCTAATTTTTTCTTATGCTTTACCACCAACAATGTTTGCAGGAAGATTGGTAATGCTATTCTTTGTGCCTTTTGGAATCACGATTGCCCAAGCTATATCAGGGCTTGTATTCGTAGATTCTGTATATAGCGCTATACTTGCATGGAATTTTGATCTGCTGACCAAAATTCCTAAACTTGGGAAATTAGTTTTGAAAGCAGAATATAAAGGCTATAGAGCGCTGGAAACTCATAAATGGGTAAAAAATCTAGCTTTGTTGGGCGTAGCTGTTTTTGTAGCACTACCTCTTTACGGTACGAATGCCATCATAGGTACAATTGTAGGAAGATTAATTGGTTTGAGGCCGCTCAATACATGGCTTGCAACAATATTAGGCTCAATACTAGGTGCTATGATTATTGCCATAATATATGGATTGATTACAATTATTTTTTAGTAAAAATTTATTTATGGGGAGAGAGTAAAAAATCCCAAGGTGTGTCGGAGGAAAATGAGATGGTTTGGGTTGCGGCTTTTTTAAAAATTACCCTCTCCTCTCCACTAAGCTCAATATGTTTATTTATTTGTTCTTCTATATAAACTTTACTGATAAGATTAAAATACGACTTTCTTACTCGCAAAACTAATGACAAATATTGTAATTATAGGTTTGGGTACTAGCGGGTTCTTCGCAGCCAGAAGCGCTTTAAGCACAAACAAGGTTGCAAAAGTTACTGTCATTGAAAAAAGGCCTTACGATATGTTCTCACCATGCGCTCTACCTTATGCAATTTCTAAACTTGTAGATTTTGATAAGTTGAAGTACGAGCTACCTGAAATGAAAAATTTTGTTAAATTGCTGGCTCATGAAGCTATTGAGCTCAAACCTCAAGAGAATGTAGTAATAGTGAGGGATTTAAATTCAAACAAGCTGAAAAATATTTACTACGATAAATTAATTATTGCAACAGGTAGCTCGCCAGTTATTCCTAAAATACGTTACTCCAAGGCTCTTCTTGGGAAAGATATTCATGTAGTTTCTAACCTGGAAAATGCTAAATCAGTTTTGGAGGCAAGTAATAAAGCTAAGTCTGTGCTCGTTGTAGGTGCAGGCCCTGTAGGATTAGAGAGCGCAGTTGCACTTAATAAAGCAGGTAAAAACGTTCTCGTAGTTGAGAAGCTTTCTAGACTACTTCCCAACAATATTGATGAAGATATGAGTGAAATTATAGCTCAGAAACTTACTGAGAAAGGACTGAGCTTCAAATTTAACAGCGAGCTAAAAGAGATAGAAGGTAGCGATAAAATAGAATATGCAGTTATAAACCACGAAAAAGTTTATCCACATACTCTCGTGGTTTGTGTTGGTACTAAGCCCAATGCAGAGCTGGCCTCTAAAGCAGGTATTGAACTTGGTATTACAGGCGGTATTAAAGTGAGCTCAAAGTTAGAAACCTCAATATCTAATATTTATTCATGTGGAGATTGCTCAGAAACTATTTCTGCAATCACTCAAAAGCCGATTCTAGCAAAGCTTGCTTCAATAGCTTACAGACAAGGCGAAATTGCAGGTATAAATGCAGGTGGTGGATCAGCCATTTACGAAGGTGCTTTGGCAACTTTCGCTACAGAACTTCATGGAGTAGAGATTGCAAGTACTGGTTTAACTACTGAGCAAGCCTTGAACGAGGGTTATGAAGCAATAAGTACAAAATTAAAATCAAGAACAAAGCCTGAGTACATGCCTGACAGCGAAGAAATAATAATGAAGATTACTTTTGAAAGAGATACCGGTAAAATACTGGGCGCGCAAGGAATAGGAAACAACGTAACTTGGCGTGTAAATATTATTGGGTTAGCAATTCAAAAAAATATCAATATTATGAGGTTGAAAAATCTTGAATTAGCATATACCCCAGCTCTGTGCGAAGTTTATGATATACTAGCAATGCTGATAGATTACAGCGCTAGAAAATTAAAAAAGGCGTAATTGAAAGATAATATGTTCTCGATTATAGCAGGCAGAGTAAAAGGAGGTGATAAATTTCTTAAAATCAAAAATTTTTCTAGTAAAAGTAAAGTAATAATTGCTGCTTTAAATGCAGATATTATAATAGGAAAAGAGCATTTAGTTTCAGCATGCAATCATGCAATTAAAGCATTTGAAAGAGGAAAAAACATAGCTAATAAGCTGGAGAACGAAATTTTACTGTATGTATGTGGCGAGAGGCAAATAGCAAGAGCAATAGCTAAAGTAGGGATAAAGAGAAGTACAGAGAGGGTTGCTTTAGTAATAGTTGGTAAATGCAGTATTGCGAAGCTAATCTCAGAGCTGGGGTTGCAAGTAAACAATAAAATTCTCGAAAGTAATATTACACAGAAACTAAAAAAATTCAAATTTAGTAAAGAAGAAATTAATGCATGTACAAACGCCAAAGATTTGATTTTAGAAAGAATAGCGCTTCTCAAAGAAGGCGATTGAATAATTATATATTGTCTTAAGTCTATTACCGTTTTAAGATGGCTACTCTACCGCCGGGTCGAACTAAAGTAGTAAACGATGTAACAGAGCTTGTACCTTTACTCAGGATAGTTGATACAGACATTAAAAGAAAGATTTTTCAAGAGCTTGTAACTAACTGGCGAAGTTTAAAAGAGATAGAATCGCTTTACGGTGAAGAGGGTAAAGAAGCTTTGTTACTTTTCGAGAAGACGAAATTAGTAGAAAGTAAGTGGCAATCCACCAGCGAAGGCAAACCTGAAAAGGTCTATCGTACTTACTATACCTCATTTCATATAAACGCGCACTGCCCAATAACTGAGATATGCGATTTACTCACAGTTGCAACAGCGAGTGAAGAAGAGTTCTCTAAGTTAGAGACGAAAATTTTAGAGGCTGTAAATGATAAAAGCGTTTTTATAGGCGATGTGGCTCAAGCCTTAAATGTATCGCAAACTATGGTGAAAGGTCTTGTGAGAAGGTCTACTAAGTTGGATTATAGAGGTCATAGAATAGAGAAAGTTGCAGTGGAAGAGTAAGCTCAAATGGAGTTGAGAGCAAAACTAAAGCTCAAAGCTATAGGTAAAAGCAACTTTGCAACTATTTCTGCAGTATTCTATACACTATTATGCGCAATTGCATTTTTTTGTATCTGGCTTTATGGTAACGATATTAATACAAAAGTAACAACTACGATAGTAATGGCCATATGCGCAATACTTTCTAGTATTGCAATGCTAGCAAGGTTGCATGGTACTTTCACTCAAAACATAAAAACAAGCTTTCTTTTCGGCGCTTTTCTGGTATTCTTTGCATCTTTAATAATATACATCAGCTTGACTGGCACAATACTGCTTGCGTTCTACGCATTCATAGCAATAGTACTTTCTGGCTTGGGTACTTATTTTCTAGTACTCTCTGCTAAAAAATAATTACTATATTTCTGCTTGGATTTTTTAAGAGCGTCTATTACCGGCATTTTCTTGCCTGCTAAGAAACTAACGCAAGCTCCTCCACCAGTAGATAAATGATCAATTTTAGTTTTCAAGCCAAGCTTCTCTATAACTTCATTTGTATGCCCTCCACCGAAAACTTTGTATGCTCTAGTATTTGCAATTGCTTTAAACAGTTCGTTAGTGCCGAGTGCAAAATTATCATTCTCGAATACCCCAGCTGGGCCGTTAGCTATTATTGTTTTAGCGCTTTTTATGAAATAGGAGTAGCGTTCGATTGTGCCTCTGCCAATGTCTTGGATGGGATTTTCAGTAGGCAATTCAGATATCACAAACTCCAAACGCTTGCTATTATCATTAACAGCAAGATCATTTGGTATCTCAATCTCGCTCTCGAAAGTCTTGAGCAAATCTTGTGCTCGTACTAAAAATTCATCATAGTCTTTGAGCTCTTTTTTGAGAATCTCAATATTTTTATTCCCAAGCTCATAACCTTTAGCTTGCAGAAACAGATTTGCAACTAGCCCAGTAGTTAAAATTCTATCTGCAATTTTTGCTCTCAGCATATTACTGGCTACTTCTATACTATCGTCTACTTTAGTGCCGCCAAGTACTGCAATACAAGGTTTATCAGCACGTAGTGCTTTGCTCAGCATCTCTATTTCATTCTCCATAACTCTTCCCGCAACACTAGGCAAAACTTCAGTAAAGCCAACCAAGCTAGGCTGTGCTCTATGCGAAGCTGCAAATGCATCGTTAACAAAATAATCTGCCTCGCTCGATAGATTTTTAACTAAGTGTGTTTTAGCCATTGCCTCTATTGGCATATTGTCAAAAGATATTTCTTCAGAATAGAACCTTGTATTCTCAAGGATTATAATTTCACCATCTTTTAATTCTTCAATTGCGCTCAGCGCTCTACTACCGAACAAATCATCCACATATCTCACTTCTTTACCTAAAATTTCAGTCATAATTTGAGCGTGCTCTTTAAGCGCAATAAAATCGCTTTTACCTACTCTACCCTGATGCGCTAGTACAATTACTTTTGCTTTCCTATCACTAAGTTCTTTTAATGTTTTAGTACATTCTCTTATCCTGGAATCGTCAGTAATTTTACCTTTCTCTACAGGCGAGTTTATATCAACTCTTACTAGAACTACTTTATTCTTGAAATCGAAATCGTCTAAGGTAAAGAATTCCGGCATTTTAAGCACCTAAAAAATGTATTAGAGTAGCAAATATTATTATTTATCGATACTTGCCCTCGATGAGAGCTTCTAGATGTTCAGTTAAAGGCGTAACTTTATCTAGGTCGCCATCCCAGCGCTCTAATACTCCCCAATGCTCTTTCTCGATGTCTTTTATTGCCTTCGCAATCTGAGGCTTTACAAGCTCTAGCTCCAGCCTGAGATTATTGTAGCTATAAATTTCTTCGCTGTTACCAGTTTCGCCCTGCCTTTCATTACAGAATAAACATGTTTCTTACA
This sequence comes from Candidatus Thermoplasmatota archaeon, assembly GCA_030018475.1. NCBI lineage: Archaea > Methanobacteriati > Thermoplasmatota > Thermoplasmatota archaeon. The sequence goes on along the minus strand of JASEFT010000027.1, from coordinate 3,271 downwards.
ATATTTAAAACCTGTTTTTCCCTGCGATTTTATCACTGACCAAATGCGAGCTCCAGCCTACAAAAGCAAAAATCGCAACATAAAAATCAAAAAATATTATTCCTGCAAGCGCACCGTAGGCAAGTGCAAATACCGGTCTGTGAGTAATCTTGCGATGCCCTAAAATTACAAGCACAACTATTAACAAAATTAGAAAAACAGCCAGACTAAAGAGAACTTTCTCGCCAATCAACAGCGCACAGCAACAAAGCGCCAGCAGAGCTAAAATTGTAAACAGGAAGACTTTTGATTTTACTGTGTCTATATCTGGCAGTATAGAGCCGTAGAGAGCTACGAAGACCCCTGCTACTACCATGGGGATTGGGGCGATAGATAGGGTATAGGTACCGGATCTGAAAGGCGGTAGATGAGGAATACTTTTATCTGTGGATAGAAGAAGTAAGTAAAGTGTAGAAATAAAAAACGCGCTTAATAAAAGATGCACTTTAAACTTCAATTCTAGCCACCCGATACTGGCGGAAACAGCGCTACCTCATCATTATCTTTTAGCTTTTGCTCTGGAGCTGCATAGTTGTGATTTAATGATATGAAAGTATAATCTTTGAGTTTTTTAAGTGCAGGATATTTCTCAAGCAGAAGGTTTAGGAGCGTTTCTATAGTAGCGCCTTCTTTAACATCAAGAGTAATTTTTTCCTTTCCAACAGCTTCGCGATGCAGGGCAAAGAATTTTACTGAGACTTTCATTTCCAATACGGCACTCTATTAACTATTGCATTCTTAAATATTTCTAGGAGCTGCTCTTCAGTTGAATTGCTCCTAATCAAACTCGCAAGCTCATAAGTTTCTTTTCTGAACAAGCACGGCTTAAGCTTGCCATCACTAGTTATTCTTATTCTTGTGCAGTTTCTGCAAAATTCCGAGTTATGCATCGGCTTTACAAGCTCTATCTGAGCAACTTTATTGCCAAGCCTAAGATGATATTTTTTGCGGTTATGCAGAGCCCTTCTTTCTACTCTTAAAGCTCTGGCTTCTAAATTTCTCTCTAATTCTGAGAAATCACAATGATATCGTTTGTAAATCGTGCTTTTACCGTTACCCTCAAGCTCTATAATTTGAAGTATTGCATTGTATTGAGCTGCAAATTCAAGCATTGATGGAATTTCATCTTCATTTATTCCTTTGAGCAATACCATATTGAGCTTAATAGGAGATAGCCTTGCTTTATAGGCAGCTTCTACTCCGGCTAGAGCATCGGCAAGAGCGCTAGCACCTGTAATCAATCTATATTTTTCGGAGCTTAAGGTATCAAGTGAAATATTCACCCTTTTCAAGCCCTTTGCTTTAAGTTCTTTAGCATACTCAACAAGAAATGTTCCGTTTGTTGTCATAGAAATTTCCGTCATGTGCTCAGAAGCTGACTCTACAACCTCAATAATATCTTCCCTCACTAAAGGCTCTCCACCAGTAAATTTTACCTTTCTAATATCTAATTTCTTAGCAAGCTCTAAAATTTTATTGAGCTCTTGAATGGATAGCTCATTATAACAATGCTCCTGACCTTCATTATGACAGTAGAAGCATTTTAAATTGCAGCGCTGAGTTAAAGAAATTCTTAAACTTTTAACAATTCGTCCAAACTTATCTTTTAGCATGACCGATATGTGTATATGAGCTTAACGATTTAAATTCTTTTATTAAGCGCGGGGAAGGGGATTTGAACCCCTGAGGGCAATGCCCAACAGATATTTACAAGAAGCCTTTCAGGGAAAGAGAGAAGAAAATTTCTTTTTTCTTTTCCCCTGAAGGGCTTCTTAGCAATCTGTCGCCTTACCTGGCTTGGCTATCCCCGCTTAAACTCCGCGATACGGGCTTCCACGTAAAATCTCATCGAAGAGACTTTCGTCGCGGTTTTTATCTTACAGTCTCTAGCTTGCTCATCACTCCCCAGAGCGCGGTTCTTGCATGCATTGGGAGGTTGGGATCGTTTACAAGTTCTTCGAATTTTAAGTTGGCTGTAGCGCTCCGTACATCTAAAGGGTTTTTGGTATTTAATAATATCTCTTTGACTTCAGAAAAAACTTTTCTTATATTTTTAGGTATTGTGAAATCTTCGATAAGCTGCTCTAAAGCTGGCATTACTTCTTGCAACGTCTCCTCCATAGTCATAGCTACTCAAGAAATCATAATATATTTGAAGATGGATAAATTTTCTTCTAATTGAGCGCAAGCCTAATAATTCTAAAAGTATATTATAAGGTATGCTGAGGAAAGAAGATATTTTATCTGTAGTAGAGGGCTACGACCTCTCTAAAGTTACAATTGCTACTATTGGCTCGCATTCAGCTCTAGACATTTGCGATGGCGCCTTCGAAGAAGGCTTTAAAACCATAGCTGTTTGCCAGAAAGGCAGGGAAAAGACATACACTAAATATTTTAAAGCTGAATATGAAAAAGGTAAATTAATCTCAGGGTTTATAAACGAAGTTCTAGTGTTAGAAAAATTTGAAGATATTATTTTAGAAGGAAGTCTAAAGAAACTTATAGCTCAAAATGCAATATTTATTCCAAATCGTGCGCTAACTTCCTATGTAGATATCGATATTGTTGAAAAAAAGTTCAGAGTCCCTTTGCTCGGCTCTAGGAATTTGCTTAGAACTGAAGAGCGCGAAGAAGAAAAATCTTATTACTGGCTACTTGAGAAAGCTAATTTACCATATCCAGAAAAGATAGTTAATCCAAAAGATATAAATGAGCTTGTAGTTGTAAAATTAAGGCATGCAGTTAAAAAATTAGAGCGTGGGTTTTTTACATGCGCTAGTTACGAAGAATATAAGAAGAAAGCTTCACAACTAATTGCTCAAAATGTAATTACAAAAGAAGATTTAGATTGGGCAAGAATAGAAAGATATATTATAGGGCCTGTATTCAATCTTGATTTCTTTTACTCGCCACTAAGTAAAAGACTGGAATTGCTTGGGGTAGATTGGCGATTTGAGACCAGTCTAGATGGCCACGTTCGCTTACCAGCTGCACAGCAGTTAGCGCTTAGTGAAAAACAATTTAATCCTGAATATGTAGTTTGCGGGCATAACTCAGCCACTTTGCGTGAATCTTTGCTTGAAAAGGCGTTTGAGCTAGGCGAAAGATATGTTAAAGCAACTCAAGAGTATTACTCGCCAGGCATAATAGGAGCTTTCTGTCTACAAACATGCGTAGATAAAGACTTAAAATTTTATATCTATGATGTAGCGCCCAGAGTTGGAGGCGGTAC
>JASEFT010000026.1 GCA_030018475.1 Candidatus Thermoplasmatota archaeon | reverse complement strand
AAAGAAAGGTGATGAGTAATGAAAGAAGAAAAATATCCCGAGATAGACCCCCTGGCAAAGGTACATTTAGCAAAAGGAGTCGAAAAAATTAAAGTGCCTTACGGCAGGTGCCCGCGCTGCCGACAGAAAAATACATTCATTGATGACGATAACATTTGTGTTGATACAATGCTAGCAGGCGAGCGCACAGTAATATCGCATCTGAAAGGAATAAGGTGTACTAAGTGTAATGAGCTCGCGCTGGATCCAGAATCGACAAGGTTAGTTGAAGAATTAATAATTAAGTCTGAGCGCCCCTTGATAAAATTCAAGCGTAAAGTTACACTCATAGCAAAAAGACCTGCAATATATTTGCCCAAAGACCTGCTCGATTCCATGGGAATAAAAAAACTGAAAGACGTGGTGATATATCCCAGAAGCAGAAGAAGCGTGGTTGTAGAATTCGCGTAAACTCAGTTTTTCCTCTGAGGAGCGACAGAGATCCATCGCCTTTTTTTTAATTTTATTTTTACAGCAGCAGGTGCTACATTTTTGTTTTTTCATATTTAGTTCGGTGAAAAAACATGTCGCATTTGACTACATTAGTAGAAAGATGCTTGAAGCACCCAGATAGAAGAAACCACACTAAATTTAATAGTACAGAAGCTATTATAAAAAAAAATGCCTGAAAAAGTTGTAGAGGTTAATTCGCTTGTAAAGCGTTATAAAGATCTGATTGCAGTAGATAATATATCTTTTGATGTGTATAAAGGTGAAATATTCTCTCTTGTAGGTCCCAACGCTGCCGGCAAAACCACTACCGTTGAAATATTGGAATGCCTAAGAAAACCTACATCTGGCTCTGCAAAAGTTTTAGGGTTAGATGTGCTAACTGAAGAGAAAGAAATAAAAAAGAGAATAGGGGTAATGCCCCAGAACTTTAATACATTTGAGAGGCTTACAGTAAAAGAGAACGTAGAGCTCGTTGCAACAATATATGGTATTAAGCACGATATCAAAGAGCTTCTTGAGCTGTTAGGGTTATGGGAGGTAAGAAATAAGAAATTCGGAACCCTTTCTGGAGGAATGAAAAGAAGGGTGGGAGTATGTATGGCACTAGTTAGCGATCCTGAACTTTTATTTCTAGATGAGCCCACAACAGGTCTGGATCCTAAGGCAAGAAGAGAATGTTGGGAAATAATAAAAAATCTTAAAAAGCTTGGAAAGACTGTTTTCCTCACCACCCATTATATGGAAGAAGTTGAGAAGTTAAGTGATAGAGCCTCTGTAATATTAAAAGGAAAAGTTGTTGCTACCGATCAAATCAGCACGCTTATTTCAAAATATGGGGGTGGTGTTAAAGTAGCTGTAAGTGGTGGCAAGAAACCTGAAGAAATACTTAGACAGTTTACCCAGAGGGTTTCACGTGACGATAATAATATTATTGGGCTATTTGAGAAAGAGCGCGAGGCAAAGAAAGCGCTTGCACAACTCTATCAACTTGAAGATGTGGAAATAGAAGTGCTCAGAGCTGGAATGGATGACGTGTTTTTTAGGCTAATTGGTGCGAAAATTGATGAGCGTGGTGAGCTGGTATGAGAGGCTTTTTCGCTGTATTTTACGCATTAACAAAAAGCTGGACAAGAAGCAAAATGGGTATGTTTTTTTCGTTTCTATTCCCAGTAATGCTTCTTCTTATTTTCGGTACTGTTTTTGGCGCTACTGAAAGTGTAAAATATACTCTCCATATCCAGAACTTTGATCTTGATGATGGGAAACCTACAAATTTATCTGATGCATTAATAAAGGCTTTAGATTCGACGGGTACCTTTGATCTCGAGAGCCTAGACACTAACATCAACATTACAAGATACGTAAAAGAGAACCCGTCCTTTAGTAGCTATCGTATATTAATAATCCCAGAAGGTTTTGAACAAACCGCCTTAAACAAAAGTATATCAGTAAGAATGGGTGTTATAATTGATACGTTAGTCCAAATTGAAGAGCTATACGGTAGTTACATGAATGAGAGCGAGAGAGAAAATATCACCCAAGGAAGAGAAGCGCTAAGCCAGTGGAAAAACGCAACTCTAACTGCTGAGAGCGCTGAGCTCTTACTTTTAACAGACCAAGCTGATCAGGCAGCCCCTATTGTAAAAGGTATAGTGTACAGTGTAGTTAATGCATTTAACAACGAGCTTATAGGCGGAGAAGAAGTTGTGAATATAGCTACTCAGCCATTAGTTGAAAGAAGATTAAAGCCTGCAGATTATTATCTCCCAGGCTATATAGCTGCTTTTATAATGACAAATGGAATTATTGGCGTGACTTCTACTGTATCTGAGTATAGAAGAAACGGCACTATAAAAAGAATTGTGGCAACACCTTTAAATAAAAGTTCTTGGATTTTGGCTAACGTTGGTCAGCAGACTTTGCTAGCATTCCTACTTATGATTGTAATGGTAGGATTGGGTTGGCTCGTTTTCGGCGTTAGGGCGCTTCCAGACCATTATGCGCTTTCGCTTATTTTTATAGGCGCAGTTACATTCTGTTGTATTGGTATAGTGTTAGGAGGTGTGATAAAAGATGTAGAAGCCGCAACTGGGGCAGGTAACGCTATTGCATTTCCTATGATGTTTCTCTCTGGTGCGTTTTGGCCTGTGGAAATGATGCCAAGCTACTTGCAAACAGTTGCTAAATTCTTACCTCTATATTATTTCCATCAGGGATTAAGGAATATAATGATCTATCAAAATCCTGCAGAAGCTTGCGTGGCTTTTTTGGTTTTAGGCTCGCTTGCAATAATATTCGTTCTCCTAGCAATAAAGGTAACTAAATGGAAGGATCTATAAAGTTAGCCACGTGAACTACCCCCACCAAAAATTCGGAGAGCCTAGGAAAGATGTTGTGATATTACAGTTTCCTTATCCCCACGCCCGTCTCCCTGAGCCTTGCAGAAATCGTACTTGGATGCACACCGAAAAATTTAGCACAACCCCTGATAGTGAGTTTGTTTTTGCAGTAGAGCTCTTTCAACTGTTCTAGGTTCAGCTCTTTTTTCGGCCTGTGAACAAGTTTGCATTCGCACTTCGCCTTTTCCTTGCCTGCTTGCATGCGCTCTTTAATTATCTCTCGCCCGAACTCTGCAAACGCACTAAGTATATGAAAGAGCGGCCTGCCGTTCGGAGTCGTTGTGTCAATATTATCTCTTGCACTGATGAACCCAATGTTAAGATTTTTGAGCTTATCAAGAGATTCTACAAGGTCGCGTACACTTCTGCCAAACCTGTCGAGCTTGCTTACAACAACAGCATCAAACTTATGATGCTCCGCATCTTTCATAAGCCTCTGAAATTCAGGTCTTGAGTTAATATCTGCGCCGCTCTTCGCCTCATCATTATATTGAGTAGGCAATTGCCATGTACCATATAAACAAATATAGTTGAAGGTCTTGCAGTTTTCCACAATTCGTCTAGAATTTTACTTTTTCTAGCTCTAGAAGCAGGATCTTTAGCGCCATAATAACCCTCAGTCTCTACAATTTTTCCAATAAGTTTATTATTTTTAAGCTTTCTAATCAGCAATTTACCTAGAATTTCTTTAGCAACAACCTTAGCATCTCTATCGTAAAATTCTTTTTGTAAAATCTTCATTTTTCCAATCTTATAAAATTCCTACGCAAGAGCATTGCTAGAAATTTAGTTATTCTTGGTACAGCAGGCTCTATTGCCTCTTTATAGCTTTTACTCATTTCATCGCAAATGTCTTTGATTGTATGCTCACCGTCGCAGAGAAGCCATATGGCAGAGCCTAGAGTATCTAAGGGCACTTTCACATACTCAGGCCCTTTAAGATATTTCTGCAGAAATTTTTCTAGCTTAGTAAAATGCTTCTTTACAACTATTACAACTCTACCATTTTCTAAACTCCAACTCACAGCCTGCTTTATAGGTATAGAGTTCATAATATCAACAGCTTTCCTAGCTTTATTTATCATTTCTCAAGATTATAGCGATTCCAAAGCTGATATCATAAATAAGACTGTAAATATTATTGTGATGAATGCGAAGAGCTGAGTTTTTAGCTTGCTACGCCATAGATATTTAGAAGTCCAGGTAAGAGCTCCAAATACTAAGGCGCCTATAAAACAGCTCAAGAGAAAAACGAGAACCATAATAATACAAATTTACTACTGACTATTAATATTTTTATTTTCATGCATCGATAGTATTTAATTATTAGAAAAGTATTTTGTTTTTTAATGAGCTCTCTTAAAGGCAAAGATGTAATCTCAATAAAAGATTTTTCAAAATCAGATATTAAAGAAATTTTAAGAGTAGCTAAGCGCATGCTCCCCATAGCAAGTGGCGAGCGAAAAGATGATTCTCTGGAAGGCAAAATTTTAGCTACTTTGTTTTTCGAGCCCAGCACTAGGACAAGGCTATCATTCGAGTGCGCTATGAAAAGGCTTGGGGGCTCAGTAATAGGATTTACAGAGCCGACAAGCGCATCTATAGCCAAAGGTGAAACCTTAGCTGATACAATAAAAGTAGCTGAAGCTTACTCTGATATAATTGTTTTGAGGCATCCTAACGAAGGCTCTGCAAGACTAGCGAGTGAGTTCTCCTCAAAGCCTATAATAAACGCAGGCGATGGCGCGGGCCAGCATCCAACTCAAACTTTACTAGATCTTTTCACTATTAAAGAAGAGTTTGGTAAAATAGAAAATAAAAATGTAATACTATTGGGCGATTTGAAATATGGTAGAACTGTGCACTCACTAGCTTACGCACTTGCAGTTTTCAGAGTAAACCTAACTTTTGTAGCTCCGCAACAGCTTCAAATGCCAACAGAAATTATTTCTGGCTTAAAAGATGAGTTTGGTATTGATGCTTATCAAACAATCTCTTTAGAAGAAGTTATTCCCCAAGCTGATGTGCTTTACGTTACTAGGATACAGAAAGAACGTTTCCCAGACCCAGCTGAATATGCCAAAGTTGCGGGTACTTATAAAATAGATTTGGAAGCTCTAAAAAAGGTAAAAGAGGATCTTATAATAATGCATCCTTTGCCTAGAGTGGATGAAATTGCGCCTGAGGTTGATTGTACCAAGCACGCAGTATATTTCAAGCAAGCTTCTTATGGCGTTCCTGTAAGAATGGCTGTGCTTTCGCTAGTGCTTTGAGGTAAAATAAATGGAAGAGTTAAAGGTTCAGCCTATAAAAGAAGGTACTGTAATAGATCATATTGCGTCAGGTACTGCGCTTAAAGTTTTGAGTATTTTAGGGCTGTCCAAAAGTCCCACTGCTACTGTAAGCTTGCTTATGAACGTGCCCAGCAAAAAATATGGTAAAAAAGACATTGTAAAAATAGAAGCTAGGGAACTAAAGCCTAAAGAAGTAGATAAAATTGCATTAATAGCTCCTAACGCCACTATAAACATTATTAGAAATTACAAAGTAAAAGACAAATACAAAGTAAAGCTCTCGGAGATAATAATAGGAATAGTGAGATGCTCTAATCCAAGCTGTATTTCTAACTTGAGAGAGCCTGTAGAGAGTAAATTTTCAGTAATTTCTAGAAAGCCATTAAAGCTAAGATGCTATTATTGCGAGCGCGAACTTACAGATATAATAGAAAACATTGTGATCTGAGGTATAAAAAATGTTATTTGGCATTTGCGCTATTTGCGGAAGGCCTGCAAGATATACTTGCTCAATGTGCTCCAAAGCAATTTGTGAATTGTGCTTTGATCTCAGCACTGGCGTTTGTGTACAGTGCAGGAAGAAGATTATTTGAATGTTGGAAGCTTAAAAAGAGCTTACCCACGTGCGCTTTCATATCTCTCAGCTCCCATTTATTTGTTGCTTTGTTGGATGATTAATTTATTTAAGATACACATGCCCTTTGATCAGCTTGCTCCAAATCCATAAATCTTCTGTTCTCGCTTCTCCTTTCTCTCTCAAATAAATATCTACTTTTGCATCGCAGTAGTCTGCATAGTGCAGAGCTACAGCTTCAGGTAATTGAGGCTTTTTTACAGCGCCAAACTCTAGCTCGCCATGATGCGCTAAAACAAGATGCGCAATTTTCAATTTTAATAGATCTGGGAAATTTGGCATTTTTTTAATTTTGTCTAATACAAATTCTTCTCCCAGTACTGTATGCCCCCTAAGCATACCTTCTTCTGTCACGTCAATTACTGTAGTTACCTCAAGTTCGAAGACCTTGCCAACGTCATGAAGTAAAGCTCCGGCAATAAGTAAATCCCTGTCTAGCGCGGGATGAATACTTGAGATAGCCTCGCAGAGCTTTGCAACGTTTAAAGTATGCTCCAATAATCCGCCAAGCTTGTTCTGATGATACATCATGCTTGCTGGCATAATTTTGAATTTGGAAACGAATTTTTCATCTTTAAATACACTTTCAAGCAATAACTTTAGATTACTGTCTTTTAATGATTTGATTAAATAGCCCAGCTCTATTAACATTTCATCTAAATTTTTAGCTACAGATTCTACAAAATCTTTTAACTCAAAAGTTCTCTGCTTTACAATTTTATTCCCTTCAGCTTTACTTATACCTATCTCTAAATTGCCCAAGTACTCATTAACCATACCAGTAACATGGATAACATCGCCCTTCTGGAAACTCTCGTATAACGTTTGTAGCTCAGCAATATTTCTATCACCCCAATATTTAGCTGTAAGTTCGCCGGTTTTATCAGCCACGCGCATTTCAAACATATAGCCATTAACATACTCTCGAATAGGCTTCTTGAATTTAACTGCAAATAAAGAGCTCACTTTATCGCCCTGCTTTAAATCTTTTATAAATTGTAGTTTATCCACTTTCAATCACCGATATTATAATCGATTTTATAATTTAAAAATCTTTATTTTATTCTAGCATTTCTCAGCCACTCCAAATCGCTGAGATAGAACATGCGTATATCTTTTAATCCGAGCTTTAGCATTGCTAATCTCTCTAATCCTAAACCCCAGGCAAGCACAGGATATTTTACCCCTAACGTTTTCGTTACCTCATTTCTAAAAATGCCTGCGCCTCCCATTTCCAGTAATTCACCTTCAAACTCAATTATTACTTCTAAACTAGGCTCTGTAAAAGGGAAATAGGAAGGTCTAAAACTAATATTCTCAAATCCTAATTTAGAGTAAAATTCTTTTAGAATTCCTAGGAGCATTGCTAAATTTGTACCTTTTTCCATGCAAATACCTTCAATTTGAGTGAATTCTGGTAAATGAGTTGCATCGATAGCTTCTCTCCTAAAATTCCTGCCTATAGAGAAAACTTTGAGCTGCTCTTCCTTAGAATGCTCTGCCAAATATTTTATTGTATTTGTAGTTGTATGAGTGCGCAAAACTATTTTCTCAGCTTCTTTTAAATCCCATTTATATTGCCAAGCTTTTTCATGTACAACTTTTATTTTAGCAGCTAGTTTAGAATCTATTTTTGCAATCCTATCAATATAGAAAGAATCCTGGACATCTCTTGCAGGATGGTCTTGGGGTATGAAGAGAGCGTCCATATTCCAGAAGCAAGGCTGTAGATAGTTGAACTCTATTTCTTTAAATCCCATCCCAAAAAATATCTTTTTTATCTGAGTTATAATTTTTGTCAGAGGATGTAGTTTGGCGTAGCCCGCGCTCGCAACGAATGTGTTAATATCATATTTAGCTAAAATTCTCTTTTGCCACTCGCCAGTGCGAATAAGCTGTGGCGTAAGCTGAGTAATAACTTCTTCTACCGATATTTTATCTACAAGCTTCTTGCCATGCACTGTAAGCTGGGCTTCTCTCAATACTTTAATTCTCTTCTTTAGTATATTCTTACGAGCTTTGAAATGCTCCAGAATTTTAGGCTCTAGCTCCTTCTCCTCTTTTTCCTTACCGCTGAGTTCTTTAATAAATTTTTCACGCTCTGAGATTGTTTCTTTCACCAAGTTAAAGATATTAGGCTCGATTCTAAGCTTGTTTCCGATCACTTGAGCGCCTAGCTCTTTCAAGTACCCAATACCTATTCTAGCTTTATCTTTTCCTAAACTCTCAAATATAACTTTTAGTTCAGCATTGCCTTCTTTTAATAAACTTAAAATTTTGTTTTCGGGCAAGTGATCTTCTGCATACTCCTTACCTTCTATGTCAAGCGAATAAAATACCTTTATCTCCTCTTCAAGCGATACTAGATTTTTCAGTTTAAGCCATGACAGCGCGCTCATAACAACTTCTGTTTTATCAAGTTGCGCTAATGCTTGCAATTGCTCAATCGAAAGTTTTCTATGCTTAAGCGCTGTCAGCACTTTCCTTTCATTCGTGCTTAGCTCTACCATATTTTTCAATTATCTACTAAATATTCTTTTATCTTATTTTTGCTCTGCGCACGCTTATCCTGTAGCTCTAAAAGAAATTCTTTAGTAAGTTGCATTGCATATTCTTTACATTTACCGCAGCCAAGTTTGCCTTCTTTACAGCTCTTATAAATTTCTTCAAGCTCTTTGTCATCTTCTATTAAATGATATAGTAAAAGCTCAAATACCGTGCAATCTTCAGGTTTGCCTCCATGCATATACTGCTCTTTAAGCGAGACTGCTCCGCCAGTCTTTGCATTCTTTACTTTTGCGCAAGCCTCCTCAACAGTATCATTTAAAAATATAGCGCTTTCTGGTTTTGAAGAAGACATTTTATCGCCTGTGAGTCCTGTAATCAATCTATGGTATGTGGCTGCAGGTGAATAGAAGCCATACCCTTTAAACTCTAGCTCTATATTGAGCAAAGCCTCATTAAGCTCTAAAAGCTCTTCCTCTTTAGCATCTTGAATATAAATTGCTTTGTACTCTGGTATTTTTTTCAGCTCCTTATATCCTAGCTTATATAATTGCTCTTCGCATGCCTTCAAAAGCTCTTGAACCCCTTCTTCTGTCTTCAAGAACAAGCCTATCTTTTTGTCTTTCGTCTGAATAACGCCGAATAGCCTATGAGCATCTACAAGGTCGCGTGTAAACCTTATATGAGGGTCTTGATCTACTCCTACAGGCACTATTGTGGGATGAGGCGAGCAATATTTGTGGAGCTGTACATGCAGAATATCGCCAGCTTGCACTAACGGGGCAAATATGTGGCACATATTAGTTGAATCATCAAAACCGTATATACTTTTCATCTCAGAAAGATTGGTTTTTAGCGCTAGCTGATAAGCAAGCTCGAGAACCTCTTTGCGCTTAGTTTGGAAATAGACTTGACACGGTTTGAGCCCTAGCGCAATGTAATTTAATAAATACTCTGTAATAGCAATCTCACGTGCCTGCTCAAATTTAACTCCTCTAGTAGCATAAGCCTCTATATCTGCAATTGCAATAAAGACATCCGCACCTAAACTCTGATAGTAAATTACCTGATCAATTGTCATTTTATGGCCTAGATGCATTTTACCGCTAGGCATTAATCCTGTAAGTACAATAAATTTCTTATTTTTTTTTATAGCTTTGTAGACACTTTCAAATCCACGATGCCCTAAAATAACTTTCCTTCTAAATAATTTAGGCGCTTTAGTGAGCTCGAAATTAAATTCCTGAATACCAAATTCTTCTCTGAGCCTAATATAATCCTTATACTGAGTTGATGACCAAGGATCTATGCGTAGCATTAATAACTGAAATGCGCATGCAGATAAATAATTCTTTATATCTCTAGTACTATTTCTATTGCGCTATGCGGAAAGGCGATATTGTCTATTTGGAATACGATATGTGGCTAAAAGAAAATAATAGATTAGTCGAGACTACCAACGAAGAGCTTGCAAAGGCTGAGAATATATGGCATGAAAAGAAGCGCTACGGAGCAATACCTGTTGTTGTTGGTGCCGGCGAGGTTGTTAAAGGAATTGACGAAGTACTAGCTAATGCAGAGTTAGGAAAAGATTACGAGCTAGAGCTGTTACCTGCACAAGCTTACGGTGAAAGAGAAGCAAGACTTGTAGAAATATTTTCAATTCACGAGTTTAAGCGCCAGAAGCTTGAGCCTAAAGTAGGGATGGAAGTCTCTATCAAAGGCAAAGTGGGGTTGGTTACAGCGGTAACTGCAGGAAGAGTTAGAGTTGATTTCAATCATAAATACGCAGGTAAGACAATAAAATACAGATATAAAATTATTAAGAAAGCGGAAACTGAGCTAGAAAAAGCGCAAGCTCTTATTGAAGCTTATTATGGTAATGCAAAAGATTTCGATATTTCTATATCTGAGAGCAAAGATGCAACTATTAAACTCCCGGATGTTTGTAAGTACGATACACACTGGCTTGTTACAAAATATAAAATTATATCTGCTCTGAGAGAGTTTGTGGGATTAACCAAAATAAGTTTTATTGAAGAATATATTAAAAAAGAAGCTAAGCAAGATGTGGATAAGCCTTCAAGCGTAGTTGCAGAGCAGGAAAATGCTAAACGCTAGCAAATTCTTCTTGCAGCTCTATAACCAGCTGCTCTAGCACGTCCTCGAAGCCATTGCCTTTAAACTCTCGCTGACCGCCTAATTGAGACTGTACTTTTGCTACAAATGCACTGCCTCTTTTAAGTATCTCAATACTGCAAAGAGACTCCTCCATTTTTTCACTTTCTACCCCTATTTTTACTGAGTTTTTCTGTATCTCTAAAGTGGGTGAATAGTGTAATTTGTATTTAAATGTTTGCTTGCACCTTTTACACTAGCACGAACATTCTCATTACAATAAATCCGAGCAGTACCATTATAAAACTATGCCTTAAGCCACTTGCAACTCTCCCTGTATCGATTATACCTATAAGTATTCCGTCACCTATCCCTTGCGTTATCGCTCCTCCTAAATATATCATCTTCAATTCTTCCAAATCCAGCTCAGGTTTCGCTGCAACAGCGCCCTCTGCTCCAGCTGCAACACTATGTTGAGCCATTGCAGGTAGAAAAACAGCATTTAAAATTATTACTACAGCGAGGAATACGAAAAATGCAGTATAGATAACTGCAACATAGCTGCCCATTTCTACTTTTCGCTCCTGTTGCAGCAGTTGAATATCTTTTATATTAGCAGCCGCTACACCGAGCACATCTGAAATATCGCCTCCGGCTCTGCTTGCTTTCATTACTATAGCCATTGCTCTATTAACTAAAGGAGTGTTCACGCGTTTAGCAAAAAGCTCTAAAGCTTCTTCGGCAGGCACGCCCCAATCTATATGGGCAGCCATTTTTTTGATTTCAGGAGTTAACTTTCCATAATCGCCTCTAGAAGCTTTTCTTATACTATCTGCTAAAGTCATACCAAACCTACCCGATTCTGCTAAATCGCGTAAAAAGTCAGAAAGCCTATCTTCAATTTTATCTATTCTTTTTCTTTTTATATGCAAATAGAAAGGATAAGGACCTGCTATTAGTAGAATTGCAGAAATAATAAACTCGAGCATCGATCCAAATTCTATTCTATTTTGGTATTTGAGTATTGCTAATATTATTAACACAATTGCTGAGCTAATTGAGCTTCCTGATATAGTAAATTTCACGTGTTTTTCGCTTATTTTTAACTTGCTCTTTTTCGCCATTTTTTAACCAACTTCCGGCGTCATTGTCTTGATTATAAATATAAACAGGAATTGCGAAATTGGTATCATGAAATACACTATTATATAGAGGAACATTGTGGTTGTTTTACCTGCCCCTGCACCTCCACCAGTTAGAGCCATCATAGACATCATTACAATTAAAAAGAGAGGTGCAGCTACAACAACGGTAACGAAACTTTCTGCTAAAATTCCTAAAGTGTGCTGGAATTTTTTCTGCTCCATCCTATGCTGCTTCATATATTGGTCTGCTTTGAGTACGAAATAAGGTTTCAATCTACCTCCTGAAGTTACTGTGGTTATCAACCCTTGCAAGAAGTCCTGGAACATTATTGAAGGCGATCTCTCGTTTGCACTTCTTAAGGCAGTGACTATATCCTTACCCAAAAGGTCAACATCACGAGTTATCCATGCAGATTCTTTTGCAATTTCGCCATAGATTTTTTCTTTAGCAAGCTCTCTGAAAATCACATCGATATTAACATCGGCGCTAGCCATTGCAGAAATAAAATTCATTGCATAAGGTAGTTTGCGATTCATATCTTTAGCTCTTGATTTTGCCTTCGATTTAGGAGCGCTCATAAGAAGTGTATAAGTACCTGCAAAAATAATAAAAGGCAGCATAATGGATAGTGGAATAAGTACTGTCGTTAGTAGAGCTATTTTAAGGCTGGAAGCCAGTACAACTATTATTAAGCTCAGAGCTACACCTGCAAGTGCAGAAAGTATAGAGCTCATTAACGCATATGCTGTGTATTCCTCAGGTAATATTTTGAAATGGGCTTGAATAAGCTGTTTCTCAAGTTCAGGCTTAGCAAGCTTCTTAGCATATTTGCCAAGCGTACGGTAGCATAGCAGCTGATATTTTGTAGGCCCTATTTTATGCTCTTTTGTAACTTTTACCTTTATAAGCTTGGCTTTCTTAGCGCTTTCCATAAAGCTCTTCTCTTACCTTTTTTATTACTGCGTCAGGATCTTTGTAATAGGCGTTTACAATGGATGCAATTTCTCTATAGTTAGAGATATTTTTTTCTACAGTCCATCTGATTATTTCGGCTCTGCGTGCGAGCTCTTCTCTTACTTCTTCTGAACTAATATCTCTAAGATACGCAATTTTATCTAATAGTTTAGAATAGCCTAGATACTTAAAATTATCTTTCCCAGGCTCCCATTCGAAAATAGTGTTTGTAATAAGCTCTTTAGTATCTGGGTCTATACCTACAATTTCTGCTATTCTAGTAACTTTTCTACATAGCTTATCGCCTATTTTAACTTGCGCTTGAAGCAGCACAATATTAAGAGCTGACACTAAAATTCTAGGTAGCGATATAGGCGGATTCTCTAACCTATGGACAATGGCTTGTACAGAATCTGCATGTATTGTGGAATAGGTGGCTTTGCCTGTAGCCATTGCCTGGAATATAATATAAGCTTCTTTGCCTCTAACTTCTCCTACAATAATGTATTGAGGTCTTTGCCTTAAAGCAGCTTTCATCAACTCGAACATATCTATTTCGCCTACAGTGCCAGCATACTTACCTCTAAAACCACCTCTTGTAAGTCCTGCAACCCAGTTCTCATGAGGAATGTTAATTTCGCGAGTGTCTTCAATTGAAACGATTTTCGCTTGGGGCGGTATGAACAATAAAATTGCATTTAGTGTGGTAGTCTTGCCACTGGCTGTACCGCCACTGATTAGCATGCTTTCGCCGTATTGTACTGCGAGCCAGCAATAAGCAATCATTTCTGCAGACATCGTACCGAATTTGACTAAATCTGCAGGCGTTAGTGGATTAGCTCTAAATCTTCTTATAGTAAAAGTCGAGCCTCTTGTTGTAACTTCACGTGCGAGTGTAGCTTGTAATCTTGAGCCGTCTGGTATAGTTGCATCTAGCATAGGCGAGGCTATAGAGATATGCTTGCCACATTTCTGCGCAAGCGCGACAACAAACCTGTCAAGCTCTTTATCATCTTCAAATACAAGATTAGTTTTCATAGAGCCGTAGCCGCGGTGATAGATATAAAGTGGTACGTTAGCGCCGTCGCAGGAAATATCTTCTATCATAGCATCTGTCATAAGAACGTCTATTTTACCATACCCTATAAAATCTCTAATGCAGTAATAATAAATTTTCTCCATACAGAGTTTCTTAACTTTTAACTCAGACTCTTCAACTATTCTGTCTATCTCCTTTTTCAAAAGCTCTACTCTTTCTTCTTCAGACTTGTCATACAAACCTTCTGAGACTTCCTCAATAAATTTTCTCTTTACAAAGTTCAAAAGCTCAAGCTCTTTATCTTCTAGTTGAGGCTCTATAACCTCATATAAATATTCGTGCAGTAATTTATTATATAGCAGTCTTGTGTAAGTGTAATGCTCTGTGACAGCTCTTTCTTCTATAACAACTAAATTTTCATCTTTAAGTTCTGGTAAAACTGTAATTTTAGCTTGTGCCCCCATAAAGCTCTTCTCTCACCTTTTTTATTAACGATGTTGGGTCTTTATAATAAGAGCTTATTGCATTAGCTACTTCCTTGTAATGCCTTATGTTCTTCTTAGTGAGCCATTCCATAACATCGTTTCTTTTTCTAAGCTCTTCTTTTACCTGCTCTACAGTCAAGCTCTTTTTACTCGCTATTTTTTCTAACATTACACTATGCCCTAAGAACTTGAAATTATCTTCTGCAGGGTCCCATTCATAAACAGTATTTGCTATAATATCGTTTGTGTCAGGATCGATGCCTACAACCTCTACTATCTTATTAATTCTTCTTACCATTCTATCGCCAAGCATTACTTGAGATTGGAGTACTACTATATTAAGGGCGGCAAGCAATATACGAGGTAGATTAATAGGCGGGTTTTCAAGTCTATGAACAATAGAGCGCACAGAATCCGCGTGCATCGTAGAATAAGTTGTATGACCTGTAGCCATTGCTTGGAATAGTGTAAAAGCCTCAGCACCTCTAATTTCACCGACAATAAGATATTGTGGCCTTTGCCTTAAAGCTGCCTTCATTAATTCGAACATATCTATTTCGCCGAGAGTGCTTTCGCCTAGCTTGCCACCAAATCCAGTTCTTGTAAGTCCTGCAATCCAGTTCTCATGAGGAATGTTAATTTCGCGAGTGTCTTCAATTGAAACGATTTTCATATGCGATGGTATGAACAGCATAACTGCATTCATTGTAGACGTTTTACCGCAGGCTGTACCGCCGCACATCAGCATAGAATCGCCGTTCTCTACGCCAAGCCACAGATAAGCCATCATTTCTGCAGAAGTTGTATTAAATCTAATCAAGTCTGGCGGGGTTAAAGGGTTCTCTCTAAATCTCCTTATTGTAAAGGAGCCTCCTCTTGTTGTCACTTCCCTGGCAAGTGCGGATTGCAGTCTAGACCCATCTGGTAAAGTACCGTCTAACAAAGGCTCTGCAACTGAAATTTGCTTGCCGCATTTCTGTACTAGCGAAATAATGAAGGAATCAAGCTCTTCATCAGTTTCAAATTTCACGTTTGTTTTTATAGATTCGTAAACTCTATGATATAGGAAGATAGGTATATTAACGCCGTCACAAGAAATATCTTCAATCATAGTATCGTTCATTATAGGGTCTACTTTCCCGTAGCCTGCAAAATCGCGAGTTACGTAATAAGATATTTTGTCTAGACTGCTTTTTGCTATTTTAATACCTCTAACGCTAATGAGCTCTTTAATCTGCTCTTCCATTCTTTTCCTTCTTGCTTCTAAAGTTTGCTCTAACTCGTATTCTAAAGTTCTTGAAAGTATTCCTTTAACAAACTGCATAATTTCTTGCTCTTTTTCGTTAAGTTTCTCTTCAGTAACCTCATACAAATATTCGTGAGTTTTGCGATTATATGTTATTCTTATACTAGAGAAAGGCTCCCTAATTGGATAAGTTTCTATAACGTCAATATCTCCAGCCAATTCTTCAGCTGGTGCATGCGCTTCCTCTACAAGCTTTTTTTTAACTACTAGTTTTTTCGCCATACCCTGAAAATTCTATATTAAATACTGTTATTAATAGTTTGCCTTTTTAACTAAGCAGGTATTACACTGAGCTTTATCGCTGCAAATTTAACCTCGAGCTTCTTAATTCCTATAAAAGTAACTGCTAAACAGCCATTGCCGAGTGTAGCACTGATATTTGAGTAACGTTCGAAGCATTTCTGCCATGCTTTTGCGTTGGCACTCGTAATATTAATTGTAATATTTTCGTTACTTAATGTATGAGTTATACTAGCGCAGTATTGTAGCTTTAGTAAAAGTGCCTCGCTACCCCAGCCGCTAATAGTTTGATTTGTACCTTCAATTGAAATTAATGTAATAGTTAGTTTTCCATCATTTAAATTTATCTCGGGTGGCGCTTTCATGCTAATATTATCAGACTGCTGTGCAAAGAGTGCTCCTAACTCGTAAATATAATTCTGCCTTGTATAATAGCGGTTCTGAGAAGTAAATTTCACAGTTCCGAAACTGCTGTAATCGATTTTTTTTGCATCGTTATAAACGTTCATTGAAGCTCCCCAAGGCTCTACAGCTAAAGTTCCCATGTTGCCTTGAGCAAGTAGAGGAATCCCTTCAACGCCTAGCTGTATAGCTATTTTAGGTGTTGTAGTTTTATCATCGTTAAGTATAAGACTGGTTACAGCGCTGCTCAATTCCATAAAGCCTCTTTCTACCTCCCGCATATGCTGAATTTCTTTGTCTTTTAGCAGGACAGGCACGTAGTAGAGCATTACAATTGAAAAAACAAGTAAGACTACCATAAATGTAATCATAGCGCCTACTGCCGCTGCTTGACCGTTTTTATTACGTATTTTCATTTTATTTTTCAATTTGCCTTTTTCGTTATAGGATTTTCACTTCTATTACAGCATAGCTAATATTTAATTTATTCATTCCGTAAATTTCGACACCGACTCCGTTTTTATACAAGAAAATTCTATAGCCAGCTCCTAAGAAGGGCTCAGATTCACCTTGGAGCATCGCTATTATTTTTTTAAGCTCTTCAACTAAATAATTTGCGTAATTCGGATTTGTCTCATTTTCTTCCAAAGCTTCGTAGACTTCGTCTATAGTCTCATGAGTCTCCTGAATAGCTTCTTGAGTAGACTCAACCACGTCTTCTGTATCGTTTTCCTGTACAGCTTCTATAGCTTCGTCAACTTTATCTATTATCTCGTCGATAGACTCTACTATCTCAGAAGCTCCACTTGCTACAATATTTTTACTTATATTAGCATTTATCTCGTTTTGAAGCTGTACTAGGCGTTCTCTGATTCTCTGGAAGTTTGGTATAGTTAAATTCACTCCTCCAGGCGCTTCTTGAATGCCTGAATTTTCCAAAATCCCAGCAAAATACTTATACCAAGCATGTGGATAGTTAGTGGTGATATTGATAGTAACATTTTCATAGTCCCATGAATAGCTCTCTTTGACTTGCGCTTTTAGTTTTGTCCTAATAGCTTGCTCGCCGTAGCCAGTAGCAGTGGAGTTAGCTCCGTAAATAGAAATTAAAGTAAAATTCATTTTTATACAGCTACTTTCATTCTTCACGCTGAAAATAGGGTTCTGAATGATAGTCTTTCCTTCAAGCTGCGAAATAACAACGCTTCCAAACTCGTAAATAAAATCCTGTTTCACGTAATAGCGATTCTGACAATTGAATTTTATATTGCCTGTGGCTGTAAAGTTTAAAGCGCTTGTAGAATTGACAATATTCAGCTTGCCTTCAAAAGGCGCTATACTTACAGTCCCCAAATTGCCTGGTGTGAACAAAAAAACGCCTTCGCAACCAAGCGTTAACGATAAAGAGCATTCTGTGGTGTTGTTTTTAGATACTTGAGTATCAATTAAAGATTTTAAATTTCCGAAACTTTCTTCAACTTTGCGCATATGCTCGCTCTCTTTCTCTTTCATCCAGACAGGCACATAAGCACTTGAAATCATTGCTAGAATTATTACTAGAGCAACGCATGCAAGCATTAGCGCAACTGCACTTGCCTGTGCGGCACTGTCACGAATTATTCTCATAATTTTTTTCTTTGGCAAAGAAAAAAGAAAAGCCCTTCAGGGGAAAAGAAAAACATGGGATTTTTTTTCTCTTTCCCTTTTCTTTCTTTCCCTGA
>JASEFT010000025.1 GCA_030018475.1 Candidatus Thermoplasmatota archaeon | reverse complement strand
GCGCACAACTCCCAAGCCATTAACGTCTGTAGTGTAAA
Organism: Candidatus Thermoplasmatota archaeon; assembly: GCA_030018475.1. Classification (NCBI taxonomy): domain Archaea; kingdom Methanobacteriati; phylum Thermoplasmatota; species Thermoplasmatota archaeon. The sequence continues at coordinate 18,155 of JASEFT010000025.1, read as the reverse complement.
CAGGCTGCTTAAAAGAAGTTTGCACGAAGCTCTGAGCTGCTAAATTATAAATTTCATCAGGCTGCGCAATACTCAAAGCGCTAATCAAAGAGCTCTGGTCTGCAAGATCGCCGTCAAGAATAGTTATTTTATCAAGTATATGCTCTATATTTCTGATATTGGGCGTAGAAAGCCTACGCACAAGCCCATATACAGTATAGCCTTTAGCTAGCAAGAGCTCTGCAAGATAAGAGCCATCTTGGCCTGTTATACCAGTTATAAAAGCAGTTTTTGCCATGTTTATGTGTAAGGCTATACTTGAATATCAAATTTGTGGGGATGTTTTTGCTAACCGCTATGTTTTTATTCCCTCATCGCACAAACTGAAAAGTATTTTCTAAATCATCTTTAGCTTTTTCTATCTTAGCACCTCAGAATAAATATTACTAATTTTTTCTGCAATAACGTCCCAGCTAAAATTTTCACACCAAGTTCTTGTATTTTCTTTACACTTGGAATAAAGAGCGCTGTCTTTGAGTATTTTTAGGATATTCTGCGCAAAATCTTCAGGCGATCTTTCGCATAACAAGCCGCAGTTACCAATAACTTCAGGTATACCCCCAACATTGCTTGCAACTACAGGAGTACCGCAAGCGATGGCTTCCAAAATACTTATACCGAAAGATTCATATTTTGTAGAGGTAACGAAAAGTTTTGCCTCGTTGTAAAGGTCTATCAATTTATCATTAGATACTTTGCCCAAAAAATCGATGTTTTCAGTTGCGCCAAGTTCCAGAGCTAAATTTCTCAGACTTTCTTTCACGCCCCAATCTTCGCCTGCTAACTTAAGTTTTATGTCAGGAATATCTTTTTTTACTATAGCTAGTGCTTTTACAAGGATTTCTAAACTTTTTACTGGCGAAAGGCGGCCTACAAAAAGGAGCTCATTCTCCTTTTCTTTACCTAAATCTTTAAACTTCTCCAAATCAACTCCACAGGGCACAACCGTGATTTTATCTTCTCTTATTCCAAACCTTTTACTAAGATATTTTTTCTCTTCGTTACTGAGCCCTATTATTCTATTTGCAAGCTCTAAAGTCCGTTTCCCTCGCGTAGAATCATAGATCGACCTTAAGAATTTGTGCTTTGCGAAAAAAGCTTTGTGTAATAAAGGTGTAAAAACTGATGGGATATTAAATTTTTTTGCAACTCTTATAGACCTATCTGTGTGATAATAACCGTAACCGTATGTATGAATGATGTCAAAATTCTTTAATTCCTTTTTTAAACCTCTTAAAACATTGCCATAACCTTCTAGAGGCAAAAGATGTTTTGAGGTAAGTCTTTCTATCTTTAGGGTCTGATATTCGTCTATCATCTCAGTTTCAGCTAATTTTTTGTAAGGAAGCTCTGTTTTTATATCTGAGGTGATTATAGTGATATCAAATTTGTTAGTTAATCTTTTACAAATTTCTAAAATAAGTGTTTCCGCACCACCAAGGGCAGGATAGAATCTTAGATTGACTACACCTATCTTTTTCATAGACTTAGCTTTAAAATGCTTTTCGGCACTAAAAAACTTCTCTATGCAAAACCAATATATTATTTATTCTGAGAACAGTTTCGGAATATATGAAGATAACTTCTATCGGCCATGATAAAGTGTACCCTCCGATAGGATGTGCACACAGGTCGTACTATATATTAAAATATCTAAGCGAAGATTTTGATGTTGTCTTGATTGGACATAGTGGGGCAATTACGAAGCTAAGAGAGTATACTATTAGCAAGAGCTTTAGCCTACTTGAGATCCCAGGGATGATAACAACAGCAATTGGAGCTTTGGGATACTTCCTCACAAAAAAGCCTTTATTTGATCCGGCGCTAGCTTGGACGTGCAGACGTTCTCCTTCTCTACTGAGCCGCTATTTAGAGCATGCAAATGAAAGTGAAATTCTTGTTTTCGAAGGCTGCTGGCATTTTCCCCTGTTGAGTAAGGTAAGAAACGGGAATGAAAAATTAATTGTTTACGATGCCCATAATGTAGAATATATTTTAAAAAAACAGGTCTATTCTAGCATTTTAGAAAAAAAGCTCTTACCTAAAATATTTGCTTTGGAAAAGAGGGCTTGCGAAGAGAGCGATATTGTTTTAACCACGTCTAAAGAGGAGAAAGAATCTTTTCTCAGTTTATATGGGATAGATAAATCAAAAATTCACATTGTACCAAACGGAGTAAGCCTTCCAGAAAAGGATAGAAATGTTATAGACAGAACAGTTCTTTTCATCGGCGGCACTTACTTTGCAAATTTTGAAGCTGCAAAATTTATAAATGATGCATTGGCGCCAAAACTGCCTGAGTTCACATTTAGAATTGCTGGAAGATGCTGCATCGAGGTGAAGAAGAAACAAAAAAATGTTGAGCTTTATGGGTTAATCTCTGAAGAAAAGAAAGATAGGTTATTAAGAACAAGCGAGCTTGCAATCAATCCCATCATGCATGGGGCAGGTGTGAATGTGAAAATGCTTGAGTATATGGCTTACGGCATGCCGATTGTTACAACAAGCTTGGGCGCAAGAGGAATAGAGTATGAGAAAGAGCCATTTCTCATTTCAGACTTAGGACAGTTCGATAGTGCCATAAAGTCATTAAGCACAAACCCAGAACTTATGAGAGAGTTGGAAAAAAATGCAAGAGAAACAATAATTAAAAAATATGAATGGTCTGTGGTTACAAAGGGGCTATCGCAGTTATTCCGCGAGAGATTAAAGGAGAAACTATTATAAACTATTTAGTTATTATGAAAAGACTATGAGAGTTTTAATCACAGGAATAAACGGGTTTATCGGGTCATGGCTTGCAGAGGAGCTTTTAAGCAGAAATATTTCCGTTGCAGGAACAGTGCTACATAAGAGAAAGACAAACAATATAAACCATATAAAAGACCGAATAGAAATAATCCAGTGCGATATTCGTAATAAAAATATCGTAGAAAAGATAATAAAAAAAGTCTTTCCTGATTTAATATTTCATCTAGCAGCGCAAAGTTTTCCTACAGTTTCTTGGCTTGATCCTACAGGCACTGTAGAAACGAACGTTATCGGGACTATCAATATCTTCGAATCTGTTAGGAGAACAAAACTCAACCCAAAAATCCTAGTTGCCTGCTCTAGCGCTGAGTACGGTCTCGTTACCCCGGAAGAGGTCCCTGTGAAAGAGGAGCATACCTTATTACCGCTCCACCCTTATGGTGTAAGTAAAGTAGCGCAAGACTTGCTCGCATACCAGTATTTTAAAAATTTTGATATTCATACTGTTAGAGCGAGGATATTCAATACAACCGGTCCTAGGAAAGTAAATGACGTTTGTTCTGATTTTGCAAGCCGAATCGCAGAGCTTGAGGTTAACAAGAAAGAAAATAAAATGCTAGTTGGCAATCTCAATACAAGAAGGGATTTTACAGATGTGCGAGATGTTGTCCATGCCTTCTGGTTGCTTATGGAGCACGCAAAACCTGGCGAGGTTTATAATATATGCTCTTCAAAAGCCTATCTAATCAAAGATATTCTTGATAAACTGTTGGGCTACTCGATTAAAGAAATCAAAATAGAGATAGATCCTAAGAAGTTAAGGCCCGCGGATGAGCCTATAATAATGGGCGATAACACCAAACTTAAAGCTCAATGCGGCTGGGAGCCAAAAATACCGATTGATAAGACATTAAAAGATACGCTGAACTACTGGCGAAATATTTATAGTCAGGAAGCGCAGTTAAAGGTGAGAAAAAAATGATCGTGCGGAGCAAGGCGCCTTTGCGCATTAGTTTTGGCGGTGGCGGCACAGATGTAGAGCCTTATCCTAGCGAAAGAGGAGGCGCAGTTCTCAGCGCTACAATAAACAAGCACGCTTACGCAACACTCATTCCTTCTAAGAAAGATGAGGTTGTTGTTCGTTCCCTGGATTACGATCTGGTTGCCAAGTATAAGACTGAGAAAGATTTTACCTATACTGGCGAGCTTGATCTTGTAAAAGCTACAATGAAGGCAATGGGCGTTAAAAAAAGAATGAATTTATTTTTGCATTCTGATGCGCCGCCCGGCTCAGGTCTAGGGAGCTCTTCCACCCTAGTTGTTGCACTTGTGGGTCTACTCAAGCACTGGCTTCGCAAGCCTATGACTGATTACGAGATTGCAGAGCTTGCTTATAAAATAGAGCGTGAAGATTTGGGTATAAAAGGGGGTAAGCAAGATCAATATGCAGCTACTTTCGGAGGATTTAATTTTATAGAGTTTTTAGGTAGTAAGACAATAGTCAATCCTCTCAGAATAGATAGAGATACAATAAATGAGCTTGCCTACCATCTATTGCTCTGCTATACAGGCAGAAGATTTGCTAAAAATATATTAAAGAGGCAGATTGAAGGCTATATCAAGAAAAAGGAAGAAGTTGTTAAAGCGCTTGACGAAACTAAAAAAATTGCCTATGAACTTAAAAATGCGCTTTTGCAAGCTCGTTTAGACGACTTTGGGAGATTACTGCACCAAGCATGGAAGAACAAACAGAAATTTGCTACCCATATAACAAACCCAAAAATAGATGCCCTTTACGAAATCGCACGTAGGAACGGTGCGCTAGGCGGGAAAATTCTAGGCGCTGGTGGTGGAGGCTATCTTTTGCTCTATTGTAAGTTTGATAAAAAGCATATTATTGCTGAGGAGCTTGAGCGCAGAGGCGGTAAGGTAGTTGACTTTTCGTTTGAGCCTCAAGGGCTACAAACTTGGGAGCTAAAATAACGTTTTTATTTGAGTTTTCTCCAGCTGTGCCAAGCTCTTTGTAAAGCGGTCACATTACCCAAAATAGCAAAATATATCATCATCCATTCAACTGCATAAAAATACCAAATTCTTTCAAGAATTAAAAATTGAGTTATCGGCACAACAATCAAAATAACAAGTCTATCAGCCCTCCCCAAAATGCCTCTGTACTCTCTTCCAAGCCCTAAAGCTTGCGCTTGCGTGCCCAAATAGCTTGCTAGTAAAACGCCGATTATAGCAAGAGCGCCAATAACAGGATTGCAGTAAGGCGAGAGCATTATTCCTCCTAAAATAAAAACATCCGCATATCTATCTAGAACATGATCCAAGAAGTCGCCTTTTTTAGTTTCTTTCTTTGCTATTTTTGCAACCCTGCCGTCGAGCGCATCAAAAAAAGAGCTCATAAAAACAAGTAAAGAGGCTGAAATTAGAGCAGCTTTGCAAAAATTGCTCAGCCAGAAGAAAAGGCCTGCGAGCACGGCAAGTGCGAGTGCAGCTACGGAAAGATAATTTGGATTTATTTGTCTCATTGGCCTTGCAAAAGGCTCTAGTAGTCTATCGCTAATATTTCTATACTTATCTAATACCATTCTAATATTTCCTCAGACCAGTCTATTTTACCAGCTTCGTAACATTTACCTTTTCCTTTCGTAATAAGAATTATTTTGTTTGCAATTTCTTCTTTGCTAAGCTTTGTAGAGTCTATTTCGTAAGTATTTTTATTCCTGTGCGCAGATTCTAAAGTTATCACGCCCAAAGCTTCTGCCTCTAAATTCTCTATAACCTTTCTCCGACTATATCCTTTTCTCACTAATCTTTTCTTTAACTCTTTAGGAGAGCATCTCAAAATAATTGTAATATCGTTATTCAAAAGATGCGCGAAATGCGATACCAGAAAAATTTTTTTCTGACTAAATTTTTGTTCTATCAAAGCCTCCAACTTTTTCAAATCTACGATTTTGCAATTTCTAGCTCTGTCATAGCCTTTAATAAAATTATGCCTTTCAGCTAAGATATTCAAATTAACAACTCTATAGCTTCTCTTTCTCAGTACTTTTGCAACAGCGCTCTTTCCAACGCATGGCACGCCTGTGAGCGCAATTCTCATAGAACTTCTATTGTATTTACAAATATAAATATTTATAACCCAAAATCTAATTACTATAATTTGCTGGAATGGAAAAACTTGTCAGTATTAACACTCTGAAAGTAAACGATTGCCTATCCCGAATACTAGCTACTGCAAGTGCTCAGGATATGCTCTCAGACGTTATAGGCAAGATGAAAAAACACGATATTTATGAGCTCCCAGTCGTTGAGAAAAATAAATTGCTTGGCTGGGTGAGCTATACTAATCTAATAAAGCGAAGGAAGCTAGCACTTTCCACTAACGTTAGTGTTGTAATGGTATCGTCGCCGGAAGTAAAGCCTGAAGATTCTATAATTGATACTGCAGAGCTACTTTTTTCTACAGGATTTAGAACTCTGCCAGTAACAAGAAATAAAGAGCTTCTAGGAGTAATTTCAAGATCAGATATTATTAAAGTTGCAGCTAGAATAAAAGAGCTCGCTAATGTTCCTGCTCACGAAATAATGAGCTCAAACCCCATTTCTATGCACGAAAACGATGGTATAATCAAAGCTAAAGATTTAATGCGCGATTTGGGAGTGAAGAATTTACCTGTGATCAATAATAAAAACAAGCTTGTAGGAGTAGTAGGCTTGAAAGACATAGTTATCCATTTCGAAGCTACGCGTGAAAAGAGCACTAAAGGTGAGTTCGCAGGCGAAAAAATACCTTCCGATGTAGAGATAAAAAGTTTAATGAGCTCGCCACCGATAGTTGCCAATCCTGACTCCAAAGTTACTGAGATTGCAGAGCTAATGGCTAAAAACGATATTTCTTCTGTGATAATAACAGAAGCTGAGAAGCCTATAGGAATAGTCACACAAGCAGATGTGTTGCGAGCAATTGCAAGTTTTAAGCCCAGAGATGTAGCATATGTGCAAATAACTGGTTTAGAGGAAGAGCCTAGTGTCTACGACGCAATGTACGAACTAATCCAGAAATCGCTAAAGAAGATCAATAAAATGCTACCACCTCAAATGCTTTTGCTGGATGTTGCTAAATACAAGCCCAGCGGTAAAACTATAAAATATTCCGTGAGAGCTAAACTACTCACTCCAAAGCGGATGTTTATCGCTACTTCTAGGAGTCAACTTTCACAATGGGATTTGATGAAAGCTTTGGATGAGGTTCTGTGGCATTTAGAGAGGCAGGTGAGAATAGACAAGAAAAAAACTAAGGATCTAACTAAGAAAATAAGCAAGCGCGAGAGCGCAGGCGCTAAAAGAGTTGATAAAAAATTTTTTTAATAAATGAAAGAAGCCCTTTTCTTTTTCTTCCAAAGAAGAAGAAAAGTCCTTCAGGGAAAAAGAAAAAGAATAGAACAATATGCGAACTTGATTAGAAGGATATTAAATGAAAAAGCTAATCATTTATCCAAGTCGATTCTTTAGTTACATAGACTAGATACCCATAACCTCTTTCTAAATAGAAGTTAGAAATATTAGTACCTCTAGTGTGCACTACAAATCTGTGCTTTGTGCTATCCCAATATGCTACAGCAGTACAATTTGTGATTTTTAGCTCCTTAGCATCTATAGATGTAGAATTGAACCAGCCTATGCTATTCCACCCTGGCTTCAGAGCTATTTGCAGAGATTGCAATCTTTCGCCTATAATCAGCAAAGTTGTAGGCTCTGTAACCATTACAAAATAGCCAACACCATTTTCCAATACAAAATCTTTTTCTGGATAACCTTTCTCATATAGATCAAATTTATTTGCGCTAGTACTCCATCTCCCAACGTAACTGCACGCAGAAATTGCATCTGCTAATTGAGAAGCGTTTTTATAACTCACATTCAAAGGCAGAGTAATAAAATTCCAGCCTGGTGAAAAAGTTAGATAGTATTTTATTGCTCGCTTGATAGTTACATTCTTTACACTGAGCTTTGAAATGTTAGTTCTCACATAATATACATGCATTGTTGGTAATTCAAGCTTTTGCTCTATTGTACCATTTTCTACGATGTACTCATACTCTGCTTCTGGAAGTGCTACCTTAAACTCAACAAATGCATTTTCAAAATCTTCTCTTAAATTGTTAGTTATAGTTGCAGTTACAGAGCTTGCAGTACCGTTATTGGCAGGGGTATAACTTAACTTCAATTGCTCTGTAGGAGTACACTTGGTATCGTCTCTTACACCGTTGCCGTCTGAATCGTAGGTATAGAAGTCAATTTTGCTACCATTAACTCTGATTATTCTGTAGCACCCGCCACTACCTTTTATAGCGCCGCCTTCCATGAACAAAGGAAATGCTGGCGAGCCTATACTGCCATCTTCGGTTATCTGCTTGTAGTCTCTATCGTAAATATTCGTTGCATGGGTATGCCCTACTAAACTGAACGTTACATTGTATTTTCTAATAAGCGCTTTGTAATTTTCAGAGTTGTGCTCTAGGTTATGCGCTGGGTGATGCATAAACACGAATTTTTGAGTGCTGTTGTTATTAGCGCTAAGCTGGTTTTCAAGCCATGTAATTTGCTCGTTAGTCAAGCCCTGACCGTTAGAATTTAGAGTGCTCACATACTTGCCAGAATCCATGCCTACAAAAAAGAAATTGCCGTATTTAAACGAGAAATCAGGATAAGGATTAATATATCTTCTGAATAAGACTATACCGGTATCCTCTAAAACGTAGGAATAGTCATGATTGCCATTTATAACATAGACAGGTACTCTAAACATGTGCAGTAACTCTTTAAACTTCAAATCCTGCTCACTTGCAGGAAATTCCTGTGTGCTCCACCAAGTAGGCTCTTTATCGCAGCAATCGCCAGTAATTATTACAAAATCAGGCTTTATTAGATTTGTCTCGTTCTCAATTATGCGCTTCATTTCATTGTAAGTAGAGCCTCCGCTCACAGAACCTATATGGGTGTCTGTGATCTGTATGAAAGTGAATTTTTCTTTTAATTTAGAGACTACTGAAACTGCGTTCGCTTCTCTATCAACAATGCTGTCTACTTTAACCTCCAGCAAATATAAATCTTCACGTGCATCTAAAGGTATTGTCACATTCAAAGTCCAGTTTTTAGGAGATGTTTGCATTATAGAATTGATCGGTAAATTGAAAGTATCGTAAGCAGTGCTAATACTAGCGCTCCATTCTGAGGTAGAGGTAGCGTCAGCGGTTACCTCAACATTAATCCATTTACCTTTTTCTTGTATAATTGGTACTGCTAGAATCGGTCTTAGAATGTTAACTGTAGTTGCGCCTTCAGTAACTATAACATCATCTATATACCAGCCTATACCATAGCTACTTCCGTAATTACTACTATCTGTATAGAATCTGAACCTTACTTGGATTGCGCTCCCTATGTATGAAGAAATATTATGGACATTAATCCACCAAGATTTTTCATATGCTGTGCCTGTATAGTTAGCTAATTGTGTCCATGTAGTTTCTGTAGCTTTTTTTATTTCTACGTAGAGGTAATCGTAACCACTTTCAGAGCTACCTCTAAATACATATCTGAATTTTGCATTTGTAGCTGTGGTCAAGTTAATTTCTTGAGACACTAAATTATAGTTAGCATTGTTTGCATCGTAAAGAGCTCTTGCAGAATAAATTCCTGAGTATGCGTAACTCGTACTCAAATTCCATTTTCCAGCTGGTGTTATACCCCATTTGCCTAAGCTATTTTCGAAATCATCTGAAAATATAGGGAGAGCTTTTTGTGCTTTGGTTTGAGCTCGCAACTCTGAAAGTTGTAGCGCCGGATATGAGTTGGGGAAGAGAGACGCAAGAGCTATAGCCAGAATAAAGAATGTAATTATGATTTTTTTAGCCCTCACTTTTTTTTTTCACAACCTCCAATATCTTTTCTGCACTTCTATTATTTTTTCAATTATTCTCGTTCCAATACCGCTAACGTCTCTAACGTCATTAAACTTAGATTCTATCTGTTTGTTTTGCATTGCGCCAATAATAGTTGCAACACATTCAGCTAGAGCTTCTAAATGATAGCCACCCTCGAGTACGAACATAGCTTTCCTTTCGCATAGCTCATTACTCAACTTAATAATCTTTTTTGCAATTTCTAGATATCCTGAGGTAGAGAGTGCTAATCCTCCAAGAGGATCCATGTAATGAGCATCGCTACCAAAACTCACGAGAATAATCTCAGGCTTAAATTGCTCAGTAGCAGGCTCTATAACTTTTTCAAATGCTAGTGTATAAGAGCTATCGCCGCAGCCGCTCGTAAATGGGATATTTATTGTAAATCCTTCACCTTTCCCTTTACCAACTTCATTTAAATAGCCAGTACCTGGGTAAATGCCGTATTGATGTATTGAGATATACAGAACTTTATCGTCTTCGTAGAAAATATCGCTTGTACCATTCCCGTGATGCAAATCAATATCAATAATTTCTGCCCTTTTGTTAAGAACTTTGGTTGCAATCGCAATATTATTGAAATAGCAGAAGCCGCCGCCATAATCTTTACCTGCATGATGGCCCGGCGGTCTTACTAAAGCAAAAGAAGTTTTCTTATTCTCATAGCTTTCAGTAGCTGCAAGGATAGCGCCTCCAGCAGCAAGTGCAGCTATTCTAAAAGTATCTGCATGCACAGGAGCCTCAAAGCCAATAAAGCCCTGGTTTTTTACAGCTTCAATGTACTCAAAGTCATGAACTTTTCTCAGATGTTCAATTCTAGCTTCTTTAGGCTCTAAAACATTATCCCAAAGCTTTTCTTCATTCAATTTTTTAACTATAGCTTTGAGTCTCTCAGGACTTTCTGGGTGACCAAAAGAAAGGACATGCTTAAGATAGTCTTGATGATAAATTATCATAAGCACTTAGCAATAGCTTCTAAAGCGCCAGCGCTTGCGTTATATCCAAATTTTTTCAAGCTTGCCTCTAGAGCTCCGAAAGTAGCTAGTAAGTCGCTAAAAGAACAAATACCCATATGACCTATTCTGAAGAATTTACCTTTATAAGGGTCTTGCGCACCTGCAACTATTACTCTGCGCTCTTCAAATAAGTTCTTTCTTAGCTCGTCTGAAATTCCATTTGGATATTTAATCGCAGTGAGCGTGTTAGAATAATTACCTTCCGAGAATAGCTCTAAGCCGAGACCTTCAGTTGCTTTTCTACAAGCATCAGCAAGTTTAGAAGTTCTTTTTATTCTAGTCTCAAGACCTTCTTCTTTTAGCATTACTAACGCTTCGCGCAAAGCCAGCACTAAAGGGACTGCAGAGGTATATGGTGTATCATTATTCTTTAGTCTGTCAATATGTTTTTTCAAGTCTAAATAATAATTTCTAGGCTCAAGTCTTTCATAAGCTTTTTGAGAAACTGAAAGTGCGGATAAGCCAGCAGGTGCTGCTAAACATTTCTGCGAGCCTGTTACTAGAATATCTATGTTCCAAGCTTCTGGCTCAACTACAATGCCTCCAACTGAAGTTATACCGTCTACAATATAATAGCAGCCATACTTTTTTGCTAATTTACCTATCTCTCCAGCTTGGTTTGTCATGCCAGTAGATGTTTCGTTATGGCACAGCACAATTGCATCGTAGCCTTTCTTAAGCTCTTCTTCTACTTTTTTAATATCTATAACTTTACCCCATTCGAAAGTAAGTGCTGTAGCGCTTGCGTAGAGCTGAGCTATTTTATACAAACGCTCTCCAAACTTGCCATTATACGGGCATAGAACTTTATCTTTAGGCTTTAGCAGATTCGAAAGTGCGCAATCTAACCCTGCGGTACCAGAGCCTGTAATTAGCGCTACATCGCGCTGCGAATTAAATGCGTATTTAAGCAGCTCTCTTACCTCTGCTAAAATTTCGCCGTATTCTTTGCTTCTATGATTTAATGCCGGCCTCAGCATAGCCTTAATAACGCGGGGATGCATTTTAACAGGGCCTACGAGCATGAAAATATTATCTTCTAAATCGCCTTTCATTTTTCAATCACTTAAACTTAAATATGCGAGCGAGAATTTAAATAATTTGGAGGTTATTTGACAATAAATGAGCAGAATTAAATCTTTCCTTTTAGGACTTGCGACAATTGCAATATTAAATTTACTTGTTTTCGTTCCTGGCTCAGGGCTGTTTCTTGCGCTGACTCTTGCACCTTTAATTGCGGGCTATTCCTGCGCTAAGTATGAAAAAGCTAGAGATTACAAGAACGCAATTGCTATCGGTATAGCTTGGAGCGCACTGCAACTGCTCTTAATCCTAATGTTAGTGCAATCATTATTTCCTAATATTGCACCTAAGTTAGGTTTTTTCGAAATATTTATATTTGCATTAATATTCATTTGCAATACAATTTTCTGCGCTTTAGGCAATAGACTGGCTTGAAAATGCTGAGAAAAGCCTCAGTTAAAGATTTAGAAGCTATTTATAGAGTAGAAGAAAGCTGCTTTGACGAAAATGAGCGCTATCCCAAAGAGCTTATACGTTATTTTTTAGCTATTGAAGCGACGTTAACCTTGGTGGAAGAGCGCAATAACACAATATTAGGATATATAACAATCTCAGTTAATAGAAACACTGCAAGAATAATTTCAATTGCTGTACTTCCGCAGTTTAGAATGAAAGGCATCGGTAGTAGATTGCTAGAAGAAGCTGAGAGGATAGCTAAAGAGCTTAAAGTTAAGCGCTTTATTCTAGAAGTTGGTGTGGATAACAAAGGAGCAATAAAATTTTACCTTTCGCACAACTACAAGATTGATTTTGTAATTCCTAATTATTATCCCGACCAAAATGCTTATAGAATGAGCAAGTCGTGTACGGAAATTTAACTGAAAATTGCCAGTTTAAAGTTTGTTAGCGCTGTGCAGTTAGCGCGAATTTATTTGCTATCTCAGTATAAAGCTTTTGTCTCAAATTAGGATTTTCAGTTGCCTCCTTTAATTTAACTTTCAAATATTCTGTGTTCTCAATGTTAAATAAAATTGCGTTTCTACTATCTGCTTCTGCATACTCTAAACATCTCAGCTTCTTCATCTCAATACCATTCTCGCATCTACTACAACAGCATCTTTTTCTCTTACAAAAACAGGGTTGAGGTCAAGCTCTTTGATATAGTCCTGATAATCGACAGTAAGCTCTGAGGTTTTCAGTAATATATTAATAAGCGCCTTTGGGCTTATTTTCATACCTCTAAACCCTTTAACGAACTCACTAGCTTTTATTTCCATTATCATTTCCTCAGCATCTTTTGAGTTTATAGGAACTACTCTGAAAGTTACGTCTTTAAAAAGTTCTGTATAAACACCGCCCAAGCCGAGCATTATTGCATGCCCAAAGGTATAATCTTCTACAGCCCCTATAATCAGCTCAAGACCGTGCTCTTCCATACTCTCAACAAGGAATCTTTCGTTTGTGAATTTTTTCTTGAATTCTTTAAAAGCTGTAAATAGCTCAGCTCTGCTTTTTATATTAAGCCTAACTCCACCAACTTCAGTTTTGTGAGTGTATCTGGGAGAGCATACTTTTAAAACCAGAGGATATTCCAGATTGAGCTCCCTAAGATCTTCTTCATAACTTACTAGCCTATAATTTGTAGTTGGAATCTCGTAGTCTTTAAGTAAATCTTTAACTTCTTTCTCGGTTAGTATTTTCCTGCCTCTGAAGTTTTTAATAAATCTTGCATGCATAAAATATAAAAATATTTTTGAGTGGATAATCTTTTTCTTTCAATTTTTTTTAAAAGAAAAGCCTTTATAAATTCAAAATCATATTCTGTTCTTAATGGAAAAAAAGATACTGGTTACTGGCGGCGCAGGTTTTATAGGCTCCCATTTGGTAGATAGATTGCTGAGAGCGCAAGCAAAAGTTACAGTCTATGATAATCTTGCTACAGGCAATAAAGATTTTTTGAAAGAGCATTTTAGTGATGAAAATTTTAGATTTATTGAAGGTGACCTGCTCGATCTAAATAAATTAAAAGAAGTTATGCGCGCTCAAAATTCAGTATTCCATTTAGCAGCTAACTCAGATGTAAAGAAGGGTACTGACAAAACAAATTTAGATTTAGAGCAGAATATAATTGCAACTCATAATGTGCTTGAGGCTATGCGCTTAAATAAAGTTAAAAAAATTTTATTTCCTTCTACATGCACTGTTTACGGTGAAAACATACCTTTCCCAATACCTGAGGGGTATGCTCCTCTACTACCAATTTCACTTTACGGCGCTAGTAAATTAGCATGCGAAGCTTTAATTTGCGCCTATTGCCACTCTTTCGACTTCCAAGCTTGGATTGTTAGACTTGCAAACATAGTAGGCTCAAGAGCCACTCATGGAATTGTGCTCGACTTCATTAATAAACTCAATAGAAACAAAAAAGAGCTTGAAATTTTAGGCGACGGCAAGCAGCGGAAATCTTACATGCTGGTAGAAGATTGTATTGACGCAATGCTCTTTTTGTTAGAGAGTAGTAAAGATAAAGTGAATATTTTCAATCTTGCAACTGAGGATACTGTCGAAGTGAATAAAATCGCAGAAATTGTAGTTGAAGAAATGCACTTAAAGGAAGTAAGCTTTAGATATACAGGTAGCGAGCGCGGCTGGCGGGGCGACATTCCCAAAATTCAGCTTTCTATTGAGAAGCTCAAGAAGTTAGGCTGGAAGCCTAGATATAACTCAGAAGAAAGTATAAGGCTGGCGGTGAGAGCTCTGCTTAAAGAGAACTAAAAAATGGCTATAATTGCAAGATCGCCTGTAAGAATAAGTTTTGGAGGAGGAGGTACTGACTTGCCATCTTATTACCAGAAATATGGCGGATTGGTTGTCAGTACAACGATAGATAAATATTTCTACACAGTTCTAGAGCTGAGGGACGATGATAGAATACAGCTAATTTCTGCAGACCTTCAGATGAACTATAACGTAAAAGATTTTTACGAATTAAAGTTTGGGGAGGGCTTTGATATACCAACTGCTGTACTAAAACATTTCAATATACAAAGGGGTATTAATATGTTCTTAGCTTCTGAAGTACCACCAGGCTCAGGATTAGGCTCTTCAGGAGCACTTGCTGTTAATACAGTTAAAGTTATAGATACTTTAGAGAGACTTAAGATGAGCAAGGAAGAAATTGCAGAAAGTGCTTATAAGATAGCTAGAGAAGAATTGAAGCTTCCCATCGGCAAGCAAGATGAGTATGCCAGCGCTTTCGGAGGACTGAATTTTATTAAGTTTGAAAAGGAAAAAACAATTGTAGAGCGTCTGAAAGTTAGTGAAGAAATAAGAAAAAGGTTAGCAGAAGATTTAATGCTGTTTTTTACCGGTAGGACAAGAGATTCTACAAAAATATTAACTATGCAAGATAAGGCTTGCGAGGAAGATGAGGAAAAAGTAATAGAATCTTTACACGAACTTAAAAAGTTAGGTCTTGAAGTAAAGTTTGCAATTGAGGAAGGCGAGCTTCGCTATTTTGGCGAACTGCTTGATAGATCTTGGCAGAATAAAAGAAAGCTTGTAGAAGGGATAACAACAGATATTATTGATAGAGCTTACGAAGTAGCATTAAAAAACGGCGCTCTAGGAGGCAAACTTACAGGAGCTGGCGGAGGAGGCTATCTAATGCTGTATTGCGAGCGCAAGAATCAAAACGGATTAAGGAAAGCTCTAGCGCAATTCGGATTTAAAGAGCTTGATTTTAAGTTTGAAGACAAAGGTGCAACTACTTTGGGAGAGTGGTAAAAATGAAAATATTTATTGACACCGCGAAATTGGCTGAAATAAAGGAATCAATTTCTTGGGGGATAGTGGACGGAGTAACAACAAACCCGAGCTTGGTTAGAAAGGCGCTCGACGAAGAAAGAACGAGAGTAAAAGTAAGTATAGAAGATTATATTAGTGAAATATGTAGAGTAGCTGGAGAAGGAAGGCCTGTGAGTTTAGAAGTGCTCAGTAATAAAGCAGAAAAGATGATTGATGAGGCTCAAATCCTATACAAAAAATTCAATCCAATAGCTAGAAATGTCGTAATAAAAATACCAATTAATACTTCTACTGAACAAGAAGCAAATGATTATGAAGGCTTGAAAGCGATAAAACAATTGAGTGAGAAAGGAATACCTGTGAACGTAACTTTGATAATGACTCCGGAGCAAGCTCTTTTAGGTGCTAAAGCAGGCGCTAGATATGTGAGCCCCTTTGCTGGAAGAATAGATGATTATTTAAGGGAGTGCGCTAATAAAAGGTACGGGAAGGATTTTCAGAAGAGCGATTACTATCCCAGACTTGGCGAAAAAGGAATGCACTATAAAGGAATAGTGAGTGGAGTAGATTGCGTAGAGAAAACACTCCAAACTTTCAGAAAATATAACATTAAGACTGAGGTAATAGCTGCTAGTATGAGAAATGCTCAGCAAGTAAGAGAAGTAGCTGAGCTTGGATGCGATATTGCAACAGTACCTTTTGGAGTACTTCAAGAAATGCTAAAGCATCCAAAGACAGAAGAAGGTATAAAAAATTTCTATAAAGATGCAATTGAGGCAAACTATGAAGAAATATTTTGAACGGGTGATAAAATGAGAGACAAAATTCTGGAGCATCTAGACACTTCTATAAAATGTGTTAATAATTTAAAGAAGCAGGCAGATAAAATTGAAAAGATTGCAAAAATAATTCAAGTCGCAAAAAACAAAAACAAAAAAGTATTCTTGTTCGGTAACGGCGGCAGCGCAAGCACAGCTTCGCATCTAGTTTGCGATTTCGCTAAGTTCAAAGGCTTAAAGGCTCTTGCACTTACTGACGATATCCCTCTAATTACTGCGTGGAGCAATGACGAAGATTATAGCGTAATATTCAAGGAGCAGCTAAAGAGCCTTTTAGAAAAAGACGATGTTGTGATAGGTATAAGCGGTAGTGGAAAATCTAAAAACGTGCTTGAAGCTATAAAATATGCAAATGAGAAAGGAGCTTATACAATTGGTTTAGCAGGCTTCGATGGCGGCGAGCTAAAAAAACTGGCTAAAGAATGCTTGGTTGTAGAAATTGCTAGTATGCAGCACAGCGAGGACATGCATCTTTTGATAGGGCATTTGCTAGCTTCACTCTTAAAGTAACTTTTTGAGCTTTTCTATTATCTCTACAGGAGTTGGATCCACTTTGCGCAGTAGCGCTAAATAATAGGAAGTAAAATCTCCTATATAAATCAAAGAGAGCATTTTAGAAATTGTAGAGTTGCCTTGCGCATAAACCTCAGCAGAATTTTTGAGAACTAATTTTTTAGTAATTCCTATTTTTTTACTGAGTTGCTCATTTTCATCGGCGCTCCTTAATATTATATGGAAGAATCTATTTGTGTTTTTATCTTTATTTAAACCTACTATTTCGTTATGACACATTTCAGGAAAACTACTTGCAAAAGCTATAACTTTAGAATTTTCATTAAGTTGAGTTTTCCATCTCCTTGCAACTGGGTAGAGATAAGAATGACCATAAACTATAGGAATTTTATTTTTTAATTTTAGCGCGAGCTCTTTACTGATATTATTAGCTTCGTTTTCAGGTATCAGATTGGCTCTCAAATTTCTCAACGTGCTAACCGCATCTTCAGTACCAAACTTAACAATACCAAATCTTTCAAGTATTCTAGCAATTGGCAACAAAAGGTAGGCAATAGCCTGTCTCGGCTGATAATCTTTTGGTATTTTCACTAAAGGAATTTCATGCTGCAGAGCCAATTTAGCAAGCCTGCCGTTGCTTGTAACAGCTATAATTTTACACTTTCGGGCTAGCGCTTCCGAAAATGCATTCAGAGTTTCCTCAGTATTGCCAGAATAGCTTATAGCGAAGACCAAAGAATTTTTATCTACAAAATTAGGTAATTCGTAATCGCGACTAACGAAAATAATTCTACCGAGCTCTCGCAGAGCCCAAGCGCTCAGGAGCTCTCCACCTATTGCAGAACCGCCCATGCCCGTAACTACAATATTATCGAATTTAAATTCAGGCAGTTTTGGGAGCTCAATATTATAAGCATTCTCTACCTGCTCTGGAAAAGCTTTGAGCTTATCGATAAATCTAAATTTATCAAATTTTTGTATACTTCGGAATTGCCTTCGGCAACTCCTCGTATATTCGTTCGCTTCGCCCATGAATATTGAGCTGAGCATATCTTAGAATTAGCCTAGTAGCAATTGAATTTTTCTAATGAAAGATAAAAATTATTATTGCTTAAAAGCCATCTTGCTATTGGAAAGAGAGTGTCAACTTAACACCTACTTTATCCAATAGTTAGTAAAACCAGTGAAAG
>JASEFT010000024.1:15714-18384 GCA_030018475.1 Candidatus Thermoplasmatota archaeon | reverse complement strand
ACGCACAAAAATAGACCTTATCTTGGATACAAAACCAACCCACTTAACCCAGACACAGACCTCGATGGGCAAAGTGATTTTAAATTTTCCTGATTACGGCAATGTTGCAACTCTTGAGGCAAGAGCAAAATATGGTTGCTTAGTAGCTTGGGTTATACAAACTGACCGCGGTAGTCTTTTGGAAATGCATGTATGCGTAGACAAAACCATGAATGTAGAGCAATCTCATAGATTGGAGCACAGGCTTGTTAAATTAGTTCGTAAATGCCATCCAAGTTATGATGTGAAAATCCATACAGAGCCGAAGGAAAAATGATTATACCAAAAAAATATATATTAGCCTAAACACTATACAACCAAAAGATGAAGAAAGCTTTAGTAATAGCCGCTCTAATTCTGATCAGTAATTTAGCAACTTTAATCTTTTCTGCTACAAACGCTGACAACGCGGAGGCGAAAAAAGTGCAGGCTCAGTGGGTTGAGGTTGATAGAATTTCTAAAATCATCGAAATAGAGCCTTTGAGCTCTTACTATTTCCAGATAAAAGATTCCACAATATATGAGAATAGGTTGGAAAGCATGCCTGTTTTGGATGTCTTGAAAAGGGTTCCTAACTGGCTCAGGAATGATCTTGAAACAAATCTTTTACAGCTCGTTGATATTAAAACCGATGTCGGGGACCACGCAGCGCCCACGCTCTTCGATATTGATAAAGATGGAGATTACGATTTAGTTATAGGTACCCTTGAAGGAAAATTGCTGGTCTATGAGAACAAGAACGGCTATTGGCTGAAGAAAGGTTTGCTTAATGATTCTACCGGCAATCCCATTAATGTGGGCGCTTATGCAGTAGCTGTCTTTGAAGATATAACCGGTGATTCAGCGCTCGATTTAGTTTTAGGAGCTTATGATGGAAGACTTAGGGTATATGAAAACACAACTTCAGGCTGGGAATTTAGAGGTTATATTCGAGATGTTAATGGTAATATTATCGACGTAGGCTATAATTCTGCACCTGCATTTGGATGGATTGTATACACTACTAGAGTTGGCGATCCAAGCCCGCCACCAGATTTTAAAGATATGTTAATAGGTGCTGGTGACGGTAAATTATATCGCTACGAAAGAACTTACGATGGCTGGATTAGGAGAGGCACTTTAGCGCCAGACTCTGAAACAGAGCCCCCAAGCGAAATAGAAATACTCGATGTGGGTAATTATAGCAAACCAGCTCTCGTAGACCTAAATGGAGATTGTGCTGTATGGCGGGCTGACTTGAGTATAGGTGCTGGGGATGGCACGTTATATCATTATTGGAATACTGGGAATAGGACAGTTACATATTACGACCCTGTAGATGAGACGTGGTATAAAGAGACAAGGGCTGTATGGTCTAAAGATGATAGTGTATACCAATACATTGAAAAATGCCCTTATGCAGCACCGGCACTTGCAGATTTGGACAGGAACAGCCTGATGGATAACGATTGCCTAATTGATCTTGTTGTGGGAAGAGAAGACGGTCATATTCATATCTATAAAAATCTCGGTACCGCTAACAATCCAAGATGGGATGTATGGCCAGAAGCAGCAAGCGGTGTAGAAGTAGAGCATTATATGAAGGACAGAAATTTGAGCAAACTTGAAAAATATCTTAATTTAATTCTGGACGTGGAAAATGAGTATGTGGATGAGATTGCGTTTTGTTTAGCGCATATCTCGCCAGATGTTTTGACCGATAAAGATGTCTACCCAGAAGTTTTTAAGAAAAACGCAGAGCTGATTTATGAAATCGATAAGACTATTCAATATGCGAACCTTGTAGAGAAGGGGGATTATACTACCAGCAACTACTGGACAACTATAGAGTATAATGTGAGTGCTGGTGCAGGCGGTGCGATAACTAAATACGAGTTGCCACGCGATATCTACTACTGGTTTATAGTGCATCCTAAAATTACAGATGAGCTTCCCACTTTTATCAATCCTGAAACTGGCGGGCCTGCAGAGCCGCCTACAGGCAAGTTTTGGCGCGAATATCTTTTCTTCCATGCAGATGATAATTATCCACCAGACCCAGATGTAGATGACAATAATGATGGTACCCCTGACAATCGCTATCCAAAAGAGGATAAGCCGCCCCTCCTAAAAGATAAAATAGCAGGCATTACCCTGCTATACGATGGCGTAGGTTACAGTAAATCCCAGGGCTATAATCCGACTACAGGCTACTATGATTACCCAGACCCAAGAACTTGGGAGTGGAGCTACGAAAATCACCCAACAGGTATAGAGATTGTAAGTAATTGGGTAAAGAGAACTCTGCCTCTTAGCGAGCCTGAGAGCAGGGATGGCGAGCGCCCTATACAGCCTGTGCGAATAGCGCATCATCATAATGGCAATTGTGGCGAGCTGCAAGATTTAACTGTGGCAGCAGCAAGGACTTGCTTGATACCCACAGCCGGTGTTTGCTTGATCGGAGAGGACCATGTATGGAGCGAGTTCTATTGCTATGATAGCTCGCGTGAATACCATTGGCATCAATGGGACAACCAGTGGGGCGGGCAAGGCGGGGGTAGTGTTATAGATAATTTTGACTTTCTAGGAAGTGACAGGGGCGGCACTGGTATATTTAAGTGGTGGGGCGACGACCATATAACAGAGGTTACT
>JASEFT010000024.1:0-15615 GCA_030018475.1 Candidatus Thermoplasmatota archaeon | reverse complement strand
GGGGCGGCACTGGTATATTTAAGTGGTGGGGCGACGACCATATAACAGAGGTTACTCCTTACTATGCACAGACTGCAGCGACTGTAAAAATTACGGTAAATGATACAAGTGGATATCCTGTTGATGGCGCTAGAGTTTTAGTTTCAACCTACCTAGTAGAGCGTCCAATTGGAATAAGCTTTACAGTGGGTTACTGGGTTCCTGGGGCTCTAGTACCGTGCATCTGGAAGTATACTGATAGTAATGGGATATGCGAATTTAGATTGTTCGGAGATTTTCAAATAGAAATTGCAAGTAAATTAGGAAGCGCTACTATCGTATGTACGTATGTAAAGAACGGAAATTATACTGAGAATGTTACTCTTCAAGATTCTCTTCCAAACCCCTATCCAAAAGGATCAGAAGGCACTGTAGCTGAGAACTATCATATTGATATAATTTATACAGTAGCCTGTGGTGAGCAAATTCACCCACCAGTGGAAACAACTGTATTTTCTATTATAGAGGGAAAACATTTTGAGAGAGTAGCCGCGCATATAGATTTCTTTACATGCAGCAAACGCGAATTTCAAAATTACATAAGTGGAAAAACGTACAAGTACGGTGCGTTTCGACCAAACGAAACTTCAGATACTGTACTTGACTCCAATTTACCTGAGGAAGGATTTATTGTGTTTTCAAACGATGATTGCGTAGAAAGTAAAAAAATAATAAATGTGACAATTGTGCTAAAGAAATATCGAGCATGGCAATCAACCATAACGATAAGTAGCATTGAGCAAAGCGGTAGCACAATATGGGTAAATGGAACTGCCGACTCAGTGTTTGGTATAGATAGTGTTTGGGTAAAATTAGATGATGAGACATGGCGACTTGCAAACGGAACTAATACTTGGACCTATAACCTAAGCATAACCCGATACTATCTCGGCACGCATACAATTTACGCAAGAGCGAGGGATAGTTGGGGTGAGCACTACTACGCACTAAACTCTACAGATTTTGATTTTGAGAACCAGCTTGTAGATATAACAATCACTTATCCGCAAGCTTACAAAATGATCAACAACACTGTTGAGGTGAGTGGTAAGGCAATTGATCCTGAAGGGAGCAGAGTTGAAAAAATAGAAGTAAAACTTGCGGACAGAGCGTGGGAACCTGTAAAAGAAGAAGATAGGGAAAACCACAACTGGAGCATTACTTTAAATACAAAAGCTTTTGATAATGTAAAAGCTGTTGACGATGGTGAGCAAAAAATCTGGGTTAAAGCTTTTGACGGCATACTCTATTCTGTAAGATCCGTCTTAGTAATAGTTGATAATAATCTACCAAACATCTCTATCACCACGCCAAGCTCTGGTGAAAAGCTTTGGGGGAGAGTGCAGATAGAAGGCGATGCTTTCGATGTTAATGAGGTAAAAAATATTTGGCTCGAGCTTAACCATACCGAGCGCGAAGATATTACTCGTATAGATGTCCAAATAACCCAGGGTGAGAGGGTACATTGGGACTACCTACTGGATACCACGCAATTCCACGAAGGAATTTATAATCTTAGCGCTTGCGCCTTCGATGGCTTGCATACCAACCTTATAAATATTACAGTAATTATAGATAACAACAAGCCTCCAGAAATTTTATACTCCCCAGTAAACGCTACAATTGTGATTGAAGAGAACTCAACTCAAGAATTTAGAATTATAGATGCTAAAGATCCTGAAAACAGAGGCTTGACTAAATATTGGTATTTGCAGAAAAAGCAAATTACTGGCGAATTCTCTGACTGGCAAAACATTACTGATCAAACATTGTCAGATAGTAGCATTTACTTGTTCAAAGCAGATTACACATCTTCAGGTGAGTATCGAATCAAAGTTGTTGTCTGCGATATTTACTATTACAACAACACAAAAGCTTCTTCAGAGAACACAACTCAAATTTGGAATTTAATCGTTATGAACGTTAATCGCATACCGCAAATTCTGGCTTACACTCCTTTGGAGCTGGAGCTGGTTATAAACGAGCTTGCTTCGTTGGAATTTGCAATTGATTGCATAGATATTGATAACGATACAATATTTATAAACTGGTCTGTAAATGATATCTTGAGATATTCCAGCAAAATCGCGCCATCTACGTTTATTTTCAATACAGACTATAAGTCTTCCGGAGATTATATTGTAGAAGTCAATATATCAGACTGCTATGACTATATTTTAATTAAATGGCTGGTAAAAGTGAAAAATGTAAATCGTGCCCCTACAGCAATATTCTCGCCGATGCTTCTCACAGGAGAGTACCTTAACATAACAGCCCCTAAATATCAAACATTTGTTATAGAAAGTTTAAGTGACGAAGATGACGATAATTTAACAATCGTATGGCGTGTAAACGGAGAAGTTATTGTTCACGCTAAAAACGCAACTCACTACACGCATCTATTTACAGAAGGCGGTTTGTGGAATGTTTCTGTAGAAATTTTCGATGGCGAGACTAGGATATTAAATTACTGGTTGGTGAATGTGTATGTAGAGCCTAGCCCAACGCCGCCTACCTTTGAATTAGGTATTGCAGCATGCGCTGTTTTGACAGCTATTCTAATCATTTTGAGTATTAAAAAACTAAGAAAGAAATCCTAATGGCAGTCAACTTTCCAGCGATAACAGTCTAACGATAGCTTCGCCAAATTCTCTTGCAAACTCAGGACCTTTTGCAGTTACAATTTTACAATCTGTAACTACCGGTTCGGCGCTATATCTTACGCCTTTGCGTCTCAGAATTTCAATATATTTTCCATCCCACACTGTAGCGCTTTTACCACTAACTACTCCTGCGTTTGCCAGTATGCAAGGAGCTATACAAATAGCAGCTAAAACTTTATTCTTTTCAGAAGCTTCTCGCGCAATAAGATGTGCTCGAGGATTGTTGAAATATATCTCACTACCAGAACCCCCAACGAAAATCAATGCATCGTAATTATCAACTATTACTTTATCCAAAGTTAATTCTGGCTTAGCAAGTGCTCCGAACATTCCGCGCGCTGGCGTTAAATCTGTAGATGCTATTGTTGCGATACCGCCATTCTCATCAATAACTTTCTTAGTCTCAAATAACTCTTCATCCCTGAAATTGGAATGCGCTATAATAAAAACTACACGTTTGCCTTTTATCATAAGTATAAAATTAATCTGCAGCTATAAAAAGATTTATATATGGCTGACGCTTATTCTCTCTAAAACTCACCCTCTGACTACACACGTCAGATGGGCTATCGTTAGTAGCGCCTTGCAAAAACGAACCCATAATCAAGCTTAAAAAAACAGAAAAAAAATTTTCAAGCTTGATAATGTGTTACAGTCAGAGCTACGTAGGCTAGAGCCTAGGAGTAATTGAAAAATGAGTATACATCATCCAAGAAGGGGTAGTTTGGGCTATTCACCCAGGAAAAGAGCTCGCTCAGAAATACCGCATTTCAACTCATGGCCTGAGATTAGCGGAGAGCCTAGACTGCAAGGGTTTGCAGGCTACAAGGCAGGAATGACGCATGCACTGTTAGTTGACTATAGACCCATGTCTACAACAAGTGGTCAAGAGGTGCAAGTGCCTGTAACTGTAATTGAGACTCCGCCTATGAAAGTAGTTGGAATTAGATTCTACGAAAGAACTCCTTACGGATTGAGAACTCTTACCGAAAAATGGTGCGATAAGTTAGATAAAGAGCTAGCGAAAAGAATATGCATGCCTAAAAAGGGCAGAGAAAAGAAGGAAACAGAAGTTGAGAAAGTAGAGGATGTAAGGGTAATTGCACATACCACACCTAAGCATGCTCCGATACCAAAAAAAACTCCCGAGATCATGGAGATAAGAATCGGAGGCGGAACGATAGAGCAGAGAATAAAATATGCAGAAGATCTACTTGGCAAAGAAGTAGATATTACTCAATACGCTAAAGAAGGAAAAATGGTAGATATAGCTGGTATAACGAAAGGGAAAGGCTGGCAAAGTGCAATAAAAAGATGGGGTGTAAAATTGCTTTCGCATAAAAACAGCAAAAGGAGAAGAATGATAGGTACTCAAGGACCTTGGAACCCAAGTTATGTTGCGCGAGAAGTTCCGCAGGGTGGTCAGACAGGCTATCATCAGAGAACTGAATACAACAAAAGAATACTTAAAATAGGCGAAAAGCCTGAGGAAATAGTACCTAAAGGAGGGTTTGTTAACTACGGAATTATAAGAAACAAATATTTGCTCATCCACGGCTCAGTTCCAGGTGTTGTAAAAAGATTAGTAAGGCTAAGGGACCCTGCGAGATTGAAAGGTGTGTTTGTAGAGAAACCTGAGCTTAAATATATTTCTGTAGCTAGCAAGCAAGGTAAGTAAAAAATGAAGTTAAAAATATATTCACTTAAAGGGAAAGCAAAGAAGAGCATTGAGCTACCTGCTGTTTTAGAAGAGCCCTATCGTCCAGACATTATCAAAAGAGCTGTTTGTGCTATTCAAGCTAACCGACGTCAGCCTTACGGAGCTTCTATATATGCTGGTAAAAGGCATGTAGCAGTTTGGATAGGAAAAGGCAGAGGAATGTCTAGAGTGCCTAGACTCGCGAACGGCACAGGCTCTTTCGCACCAGGTACTGTAGGCGGTAGAAGAGCTCATCCACCTAAAGCTGAAAAAATATGGCGTGAAAAAATCAACAAAAAAGAAAAGAAGAAAGCTTTGAGATCAGCGCTTAGCGCTACAAAAGACAAAGAGCTTGTTATCGCAAGAGGTCATAAATTCAATCCTAAGCTTACACTTCCTATAGTTATAGAAGATGAATTTGAGAATTTAGCCACTGTTAAAGAAGTAATTGAGGTTTTTAAAAAACTAGGTGTTTATGAAGACCTAGAACGCGCTAAAAATAATACCCATATTAGAGCAGGAATCGGCAAAAGGAGAGGGCGTAAATATTATGTGCCTAAGTCGATACTTGTAATTGTGAGTAAGTTAGAGAAAATAGGAAAAGGCGTTAGAAATCTCCCAGGTATAGATATTGCCACAGCAAGAACTTTAAATACAGAGCTACTAGCGCCAGGTGGAGTGGCAGGAAGACTTACTGCACTCACCGAGAAGGCTTTACAGGAGGTGACTGCCAAATTTGGCTAAGCAGAAGGACTGTTACAGAATAGTATTCTATCCCTATATAACTGAAAAGTCTATGGGATTAATAGAAAAAGAGAATAAACTTGAATTTGTAGTTAAAAAGGAAGCTACAAAGCCTGAAATAAAAAGAGCTATTGAAGAAATACTGGGAGTGAAAATAGATAAAGTCACCACAAGAATTACTAAGGAAGGTAAGCATGCAATAGTGAAACTAAAAAAAGAATACTCAGCCAGCGAATTAGGTATGAGAATGGGCGTGATTTAAAAAATGGGTAAACGTATAGTTTCAAGGAGGCGCGGAGCAGGCAGTATTTTCAGAGCGCCTAGCCATAAATATGTAGCTGAAGCTAGATATCCCAACATAGAAGAAGGCTCTGGGATAGTTAAAGATATACTACATGATCCTGGAAGGACTGCACCTTTAGCAGAAATAATTTTAGAAGGTACGCGAATATTTTTACCAGCCGCTGAAGGGCTAAAATCAACTCAAACTATTAATTTAGGCGAAAAGGCGCTCCCGGCACTTGGCAATATTTTACCTTTAGGCAGAATTCCTGAAGGTACCAAGGTCTTTAATTTAGAAGCTCAACCAGGCGATGGCGGGAAGTATGTGCGCTCTGCAGGCACACGCGGAATTGTCATAACGCAAGGCGCTAAAACTATTGTACAAATGCCTTCAGGCAAAATGAAGGCTTTCAATCCGCAATGCAGAGCTACAATAGGCGTTGCAGGGGGCGGTGGAAGGATAGAGAGGCCTTGGTTTAAGGCAGGCAAAAAATATTTAGCTTTAAGAGCGAAAGCGCAATACTATCCAAGAGTTTCTGGCGTTGCTATGAATCCGGTAGCGCATCCATACGGCGGCGGTGGTCATCAGCACGTTGGCAAGCACGGTAGTGTAAGCAGAGACACACCGCCTGGCAGAAAGGTTGGTAAAATAGCGCCTAAACGCACAGGCAGGAGGAAACTATAAAAATGGCAAAGAAGAAGGTAATTACAAGAAGAAAAAAAATATTTACTTACAGAGGCTATACTTTAGAGCAACTCAAACAAATGACTAAAGAAGAGCTTATTAAAATTCTACCAGCTCGTGCAAGAAGATCTTTGAAAAGAGGCTTTAGCGAAGAGCAGCAGAAATTTTGGGATAAAGTGAGAAAGAGTGATAAGGTAATAGAGACGCACAGAAGAGATATTCTCGTAATGCCTGAGCTTGTAGGTAAGAAGATAGGAGTGCACTATGGTAAGGGATTTAAAGTTATAGAAATAATTCCTGAAATGATCGGTCATTACTTAGGCGAGTTCACAATGACACGCGAGTTTGTAAAGCACAGTGGCCCTGGCGTCGGCGCAACAAGATCAAGTAAATTCCTGCCTTTAAAATAGAAAAATGGCAAAACTAAATTACTCTTTAAAAGTAGAGCCCGAGGGTAGTGCTAAGGCATTAGGGAGAGAGCTCAAAATATCACCTAAGAAATCCATGGAGCTGTGCTGTGCTATTAAAGGTAAAAAGCTGGCAGACGCTAAAAAATATTTAGAAGATGTTATAGCGTTGAAAAGAGCAGTACCATTTCATAGATTTAAGAGGGATGTACCTCATCGCAAAGGTAAAGGTATCATGGCCGGAAGATATCCTGTAAATGCAGCTAAAGGAATACTTGAAACTCTGCAGCATGCGGAGCATAATGCGGAGTACAAAGGGCTTGACCCTGATAACATGTACATCTATCATATTGCTGTACATCGAGGTAGAGTAATAAAGGGAAGAATGCCTAGAGCATTCGGTAGAGCTACACCTTGGGATACTCATACCTCTAATATTGAGGTGATTTTGAAGGAGTTTGAAGAAACAGAGGAAAAAGTTCCTAAAAAAAGAATGAGTGACAAGGAGGCAAAGAATAATTGACTGCAGGCCGAAAATTCATAGCAGAGAATTTGCGTAGAGCGCTACTAAGAGAGTACATTAAAAAAGAAGTTGGGCGTGCCGGCTTCGGGGCAATAGATACTCAGCGCACACCACTAGGTACTCGCGTTACAATATTTACTGAGAAGCCGGGCTTGATTATAGGTAAAGAAGGAAAGACAGTGAAGAGAATTACAGATACAATAGAGCAGAAATTTAAGTTTGAGAACCCGCAAATTGCAGTAGAGGAGATAAAAACACCTGCACTTAATCCCCATTTGATGGCGCAAAAACTGGCAGAATCTTTAGAAAGAGGCTGGAATTTTAGGCGTGCAGGCCATTCTATAGTGGAGAGAATAATGAGTGCGGGTGCTAGAGGATGCCAAGTAATAATCTCAGGTAAAATTACAGGTGAAAGACATAAAAGCGCTAAATTCTCTGCAAGCCATATAAAATATTGTGGTGAGCCTGCAGAGCTCTATATGAAAGAAGGCTATGCAACTGCTCTTACAAAGCCTGGTATAATAGGTGTAAAAGTCAAAATCATGCCACCTGATGTAAAATTGCCAGACGAAATTTCAATACTGCACAAAGAGTTAGAAGTTCCTAAAAAAGCAGTACCTGAAGTACCATTAGAAAAAA
Organism: Candidatus Thermoplasmatota archaeon; assembly: GCA_030018475.1. Classification (NCBI taxonomy): domain Archaea; kingdom Methanobacteriati; phylum Thermoplasmatota; species Thermoplasmatota archaeon. Next base: position 7,934 of record JASEFT010000024.1, on the reverse strand, counting down.
CTGTTGAATAAAAATGAAGTTAAAGGAGATTAGAGCACTACCTAAAGAAGAGAGGCTGAAAAAGGTTAAAGAGCTGAGATATGAGCTTATGCATGAACGGGGCACAGCTGCTATGGGCGGCGCGCCTACGAGCCCCGGTAAAATCAAAGCTCTAAGGAAAACTATCGCTAGAATACTTACAGTGCTCGAGGAGGAAAAAAAGAGTGAGTGAAATCTGCACACTATGTGGTCTGCCTAAAGAGCTCTGTGCGTGTGAGCAGATAGCTAAAGAGCGACAGGAAATAAAAATTTACACAGTAGAAAGGAGGTACCAAAAGAAGGTAACTATAATAGAAGGGATTGAAGACATGGACCTAAACGAAATTGCAAAAAAGCTAAAAACAAGATGCGCTTCAGGCGGTACTGTAAAAAACAATACAATTGAGCTTCAAGGCGACCATAAGAAGAAGGTACAAGAAGCGCTGCAGGAAATGGGACTGAGCGCTAAAATAAAATAGGAGCTAAAAATGAAAGAAGAGATCTTAGCAATCGCTGAGCTGATAGGCGTTAGTATAGAAATAATTCAAGCAGCTCACGAGAGTTATATTGGGATAAAAGGAAATGTTGTAGATGAAACTAAAAACACATTTCTGATAGAGAAAGAGCCTGAGATGAAATTAATAAGAGTACCTAAAAAGAATATCAAATTCAAATTTACAGAAGAAGGAAAAAGTATAGAAGTAGATGGTAACTTATTACTCCATCATCCTGAGGACAGACTGAAAAAAGTGAAATGAGAAATGACTGTAAAAACACGTAATATAGGTATAGATGTAAAACCCCCTGAAAGTACTTGCAACGATTCTAAATGCCCTTTCCACGGTAGTTTATCTGTACGAGGACAAATCATTGAATGCGTTGTTGTAAGCGATAAAATGACTAACACAGCAGTGGTTGAAAGAGAATATTATAAATATTTCCCAAAATATGAGCGCTACGAAAAAAGGACCGCTCGCTATTCTGTGCATAACCCGCCATGCATCAACGCTAAGGTAGGGGCTAAAGTAAAAATAATGGAATGCAGACCGCTAGCAAAAACTGTGAGTTTCGTGATAGTTGAGAAAAAATGAAAGGAATTGCAGGAAGAATAACAAGGGGTTTGTGCGTGGGCTCGCAGCTCGAGTGTGCAGATAATACAGGCGCTAAAGTAGTGCAAATAATTACAGTGCCCAAATATCATGGCACGCATCGAAGATATGCCTGCGCAGGTGTAGGCGATATGCTCGTTGTATCTGTAAAGAAAGGCGCTACAGAGCTAAGGAAGCAAGTGCTCTATGCAGTCGTAATTAGGCAGAAGCGCCCGTTCCGAAGGCCTGACGGTATAATGGTATCGTTCGAAGATAATGCAGCGGTACTCACAACTCCTGAGGGCGAGACTAAAGGTACTGATATTAAAGGGCCTGTAGCTAGAGAGGCTGCAGAACGATGGCCTAGAGTAGCTGCACTTGCAAGTATAATAGTGTGAAAATGAGAGCATGGCTATAAAATCAATTCAACCCAGAAAAGTCAGAAAATATCTGTTCACAGCGCCTTTGCATAAAAAAAGGAAAATGGTATCAGCGCATTTAGCTGAAGAGCTTATGCTAAAATATAATCTACGCTCTTTCCCTGTAAGAAAAGGGGATACTGTAAAAGTAATGAGAGGTGCGTTTAAAGGCCATATCGGCAAAGTAGCAAGTGTAGATACCAAAGCAGGGAAGGTTACTCTCGAAGGAGTCACTATTGCTAAATCAGACAAATCGCAAGTACCTAGACCAATACACCCTTCAAATTTATTAATTACTAAGTTAGACCTCTCAGATCCTTGGCGTAGTAAAAAACTAGAGAAGCGCAAAGAGCTGGTAAAAGTTGAAAGGAAGCGCAAGAAGAAAGAGGTTGTAAGGGTGGAAGAAAAAAATGAGCAAACATCTTAAGAGGCTAGCTGCCCCTAAAACATGGAAAATATCAAGAAAAGGTAAAGTATGGGTGGTAAAGCCGCGCTGCGGCCCACATCCTATTCAAAGAAGCTACCCATTACTATTGATAATTCGCGACTTCCTGCACTACGGCGATACAGCAAAAGACTGTAAAAGAATAGTTGCCAGAGGTGAAATTTTAGTAGATTGTAAAAAAGCGAAAGACCATAAAAGAGCTGTGGGGCTAATGGATGTACTGTCAATTCCTAAACTTCAAGAGCAGTATAGAGTGGTTGTGGACAGCAAAGGAAAATTAGCGCTTGTAAGAATAGCGCATGAAGAGAGCAATTGGAAACTTGTAAGAATAGAGAATAAAACTACTATAAAAGGTGGTAAAACGCAGCTGAACTTGCATGACGGCAGAAATATAATTCTGGACAAGAACGCTTATAAGACAGGTGATACCCTTAAAATAGAGCTACCATCTCAGAAAATTCTGGATTGCTATAAACTTGAAAACGAGAATCTTGCATTAATTATTGGTGGCAAGCATTCCGGTAAAATAGCAAAAATAGTGAGTTACGAAACGACGAAGTCGCCCCAGCCAAATATTGTACATTTAGAAAACTTCTCTACAACGAAAGATTACGTTTTCGTTATAGGCAGAGACAAGCCAGAAATTAATTTACCTGAGGTGAGCGCAATTGAATGAAAATACTATGCGCATGCCAAGAATAGCTAAAGTTGTCGTCAATATAGGTGTAGGCGAAGGCGGCGAAAAGCTGATAAAGGCTGAGAAAGTACTGCGATTGCTCACAGATAGAAAGCCTATAAGAACGCTTGCTAAAGTTACTAATAAAGAATGGAATTTAAAGCCGGGCATGCCTATAGGCTGTAAAGTAACTTTAAGAGGTAATGGCGCTATAAAATTCTTAAAAAATGCACTCTGGGTTAGAGATAATAAAATACCACGTGATTCATTTGATAATTATGGAAATTTCTCATTTGGAATACCAGACTATACTGATTTCCCAGAAATGAAATACGATCCTGGCATAGGGATATTTGGTATGGATGTTAATGTTAGATTAGCAAGAGCTGGAGAAAGAGTAGCGACAAGAAAAAGGGCTCGTGCTAAAATACCTAAGAAGCACAGAGTAACTGCAGCTGAGGCTATGGAATATATCAAATCTAACTTTGGAGTTGAAATAATAGAATGAAGCCACAGAAAAAATACGGTAGGACTGACGGTTGCGTACGATGCGGCAGAAAAAGAGGTATTGTAAGAAGGTATAAGATGCACTTGTGCAGGCAGTGCTTTAGAGAATTAGCACCAATGCTAGGATTTAAAAAATATTCTTAGAAACATGTCGCAAGATTTGCTTAACGATGCACTTACCAGTATGAGGAATGCAATATACGCTAGTAAAAGATCTTGTGAGTTAAAGGCAAGCAAGCTTATAGGTAATGTATTGAAAGTAATGCAAGAAAATAACTACATAGAGCACTTCGAATATATAGATGATAGAAAAGGAGGCAAGTTTAAAGTAACGCTTTCAACATCAATGAATACTTGCGGGATAATCAAGCCAAGATTCGCAGTTAAAAAAACAGAGCTTGAAAAATTTGAAGCCCGCTACTTGCCTGGGCAGGATTTCGGAATAATTATAGTTACTACGCCCCAGGGTGTTATGGATCATTCTAAAGCCAAAAAGCTTGGTATAGGAGGTAAATTATTAGCTTATGTCTACTGAGGGCAAGGAGATTTTAGTTGAAGAGCTGAAAATACCTGAAAAAGTAACTGTAGAGCTTAAAGGAGATAGTATCTTAGTTAAAGGCCCTAACGGTACTCTAACCAAGAATCTCAAAATTCATAAATTGAAATTAGAAAAAACTGCGCAATCATTAGTTCTTTCATGTGAAAAGTGTAGAAAGAAAGAGAGAGCTCTGTTATATACAATACTAGCGCATTTGAAAAATATGTTGCACAGTGTGACTAAGGGCTGGCAATACGAGCTCAAAATAGTTTACTCACATTTCCCAATAAAAGCTACAGTTAAGGGTGATAAATTCGTTATAGAGAACTTCCTTGGCGAGCATTCGCCAAGAGTTGCTGCAATAATAGAAGGCACCAAAGTAGAAATTAAAGGCGATAAAGTAATACTTACTGGGATAGACTTGGAAAAGGTATCTCAAACTGCTGCCAACATAGAGCTTGCAACTAAAATAAAAGCTCGCGATCCCAGAGTATTTCAAGATGGTATTTACATAGTGAAGAAAGGTTAAAGATAAAAATGGCTGAGGAAGAGAAAAAGGAAGTAAAGATAGTAGAGAAAGAGCTCCCTAAAATAACGCCTAAACTAACGAAAGAATTAAAACAAAAGCTAGAGCTTCGTAAAATAATAAAGAGCAAGAAGCCAAATTTCAAGCGTCAGGAATGGTTCAGATACAAAAGGCTCGGCGAAAAGTGGCGCTCGCCAAAAGGAATACATTCAAAATTAAAAAGGCATTTCAAGTACAGAATAGACGTTCCTAGTATTGGGTATGGCTCGCCTAAATTAGTAAGAGGCTTACATAATCTTGGATTTAAAGAAGTGGTTGTGCACAACATCAAAGAGCTTGAGAGCATAAATCCTAAATTAGAAGCTGCGAGAATAGCGCATAATGTAGGCACTAGAAAAAGACTTGCTCTAGAAAAAAGAGCTGATGAATTAGCTATAAGAGTGCTCAACAGGAGCGAGAAATGAAGTTAACCGCTCAGCGTAGATTGGCATCTGAATTGCTAAAATGCGGACTGCATAGAGTATGGATAGACCAAGATAGAGCTAACGAAGTAGAAGAAGCTATCACAAGAAAAGACATAAGAAATTTAATTAAAGGTGGTGCAATTAAAAAGCTACCCTCAAGAGGCATCTCTAAAGCTCGTAAAAAAATCAAATTTTTGAAAAAGAAGCGAGGTAAAAGAAAAGGTATAGGCTCTAGGAAAAGCTCTAGCTATGCAAGGCTAAGTAAAAAGAAGCAATGGGCTCAGAGAATAAGGGCGCAAAGAAAACTATTAAAAAATTTGCGCAACGAAGGTAAAATAGCAAGCCAAATATATAGAAAATTTTATTTACTAGCAAAAGGCGGAATGTTCAAGAGCAAACTTCATTTGGAAGCTCAGCTTAAACCCTATATAAAGGAGCTGAAATGATTAAAGCTACCTATAGAGTGAAATTCAAGCGGCGCAGAGAAGGAAAAACAGACTATAGGAAAAGACTGGCACTACTTAAATCGAATTTACCTAGAGCTGTAGTACGTAAAACATTAACTAACTCAATAATCCAGATTATAGAATACACTGCTATAGGCGATAGAGTCGTTGCCAGCGCTACTGCGCATGAGCTAAAAAAGCTCGGCTGGAGCGCTAATACAGATACTTTACCTGCAGGCTATCTTACAGGCTTACTGGCAGGTAAAAGGGCTAGAGCTAAAAAAGTTACTCAAGCAACGCTAGATATTGGGCTTCGTACAGCTTCTAAAGGAGCTCATGTGTTTGCATGCCTTAAAGGGCTTCTAGACGCAGGTCTTGAAATACCTCACAGCAAAAATATGCTTCCTAGCGAAGATAGAATTAAAGGCAAGCATATAAAAGAAGGGTTAGAAACATTGTTTGATGAGGTCAGAGCCAAGATAGAGGAAGAGGTGTTGAATTGAAAAATGGCAATGCCAGAAACTCTTTGGGCTCCTAAAACACTGCTTGGAAAGATGGTTGCTGAAGGCAAGATTACCACATTAAGTCAAGCTCTTAACTCAGGCTTGCCTCTTAAAGAGCCTGAAATTGTAGATGCGCTTATCACTGAGCTAAAAGATGAAATTCTAGATATAAATATGGTACAGAGAATGACGGATAGCGGCAGAAGAATAAAGTTTGCAGTTACTGTAGCTATAGGAAATTATAACGGCTTTATAGGGCTCGGTAGAGTAAAAGGTGTTGAAGTGGCAGCCACTATTAAAAAAGCAATTGACAATGCAAAACTCAATATTATTGAGATAAAGCGTGGGTGCGGCTCCTGGGAATGCGGCTGTATGCAGCCCCACTCAACACCTTTTAAGGTTGCAGGTAAGTGCGGCTCAGCTGAAATCGTGTTGCTACCTGCACCAAGAGGTGTTGGGTTAGCATGCGCAAAAATACCTAAAAAAATTTTAAAACTCGCTGGTATAAAAGACATATGGACTTTTACAAAGGGTGAAACAAGAACAAGCGTAAACTTTGCAAAAGCAACTTACGATGCATTGCTAAAAATCACAAATATTAAAATAACAAAATCTCACGAAGAGAAGTTAAAAATCAAAAGTGGCTATATAGCAGAAGTAGTGGAGGGAGGTGAAACCAGTGCAACAGAAGAAAGCGCTGGCAGTAATAAGAATTAGAGGCAGTGTAAATATAAGAAAGGATATAAAAGACACTCTGAAAATGCTGAGGCTTACAAAGGCAAATCACTGCGTAATCCTACCATCAGTACCAGATTATATTGGAATGCTGCGGAAGGTCAAAGATTACGTTACTTGGGGCGAATTAGAAAATGATACTTTAGAGCTACTTATAAAAAAAAGAGCGCGCTTGCAAGGCAATATACCTTTAACTGAAAAATGGCTGAAGAGCAATACAATATATCATTCTTTTAAAGAGCTTGCAAGCGCTTTGGCTAATTGCAATGTAAAGTATAATGAGCTGCCAATCAAACCTATATTAAGACTGAGCCCTCCTCGAAAAGGCTACGAAGGCATAAAAAGAGCTTATAAAGTCGGTGGCGCGCTTGGCTATAGAGGCAAAGCTATTAATGAATTAATCACAAGGATGTTGTAAAAATGGTGAGCAGAACTAAAAAGTTTAGAGGCTCTAGAACGCACGGAAGGGGTCAGAAGGGAGGGCGTGGTAAAGGTAAAAGAGGCGGATGCGGTATGGCAGGTACCCATAAACACAAATATACGTTGGTTTTGAAATATCATCCAGACTATTTTGGAAGGCGCGGCTTTAAAAGACCTCAGAAAGTAATAAAGGAGAAGAGGACAATAAACCTGCGCGAAATTAGTGAAGAGAACTTAGCAGTCAAAGAAGAGGAGGGTAAATTAATATTAGATTTGAAAGAGCTTGGCTATGATAAACTTTTAGGTAAAGGCGCACTCAACAAGCCGCTCACTATAATTATTCCAAGCGCTTCAAAGCAAGCTGTAGAGAAAGTTAAAAGCGCAGGCGGAGAAGTAAAAACAGATTAACAGCAATCTATTCTTTCTAGGGGTAAATGTATGTTAGCATGCTCAGCTGGGTAGCTGCCATCCAGAGCCATACTAGGTTTGATGTAATTATGATGTATGTCTAGTATATCCAGAAAAGCTTCTGCCGAGCTATAAGACTTAAACCCTTTCATCACTTTGTATCGCTGCTTTACTCTCCCGTTATCTCTTTCCGCTGAGTTGTTATTGTACTTTAGCCCATGTTTATCACATGCAATCGGGTATGCCCCTCAGTATGATATTTTAGCCTCCTAAAAAGAGGTTTTGCTACTTGTGCTAACTTCGATCACGCATTGTTGCCACAGGTAATCAATAACATCATTCTCAGACAAACCTCATATATAAAGGCTCAATGCATCTCTTTTGGTTGTCTCTAATTTATAGCCACACCGCTCTAAAAAAATCAATACTACTTAGAAAAATGGCCATTCAATAAGTTTGATATGCTATTTCTATTTTTAACTTAGGAAGCTCATGTCAAATTGTAGCTTCCTACAAGAAGAAAAAGAGGTGATAAAAATATGGGAATAGCAGGCGTAGATACGCATAAAATAAACTGCTACGGTGTAATCGAAGAAGAAAGCAAAATAATATCCGAAAAAGAATTTCCAAACACAAGAGAAGGTTGGAGAAAATTCTTAGCCGAAAGATTAGGTCTAAGAGTTGTAATAGAGGCAACATCTCTCTCAGAACCAGTGTACAGAATTTTGGAAGAATTCGGTG